>JAVVFK010000255.1:0-3127 GCA_032251015.1 Elusimicrobiales bacterium | reverse complement strand
AGTATATCAAAGAGCGAGGACAGCGGATGCTATCCATCTACCGGCTTACGCCCGTAGAATTCCGGCGGTATATTAAAAACCCCGCGGGAACCGTGGTTCCCGCGGGGGCTATCGTCGGCTGACCGCGCTTATTTGCGCGCCGAGGCTTTCTGCAGTTCGTCCAGGGCCGCCAGGTATTCCTTGAGCTGTTCGTCCCCGGGCGAGGCTCTCAGCGCCTTCTGCCAGGCCTGGCGGGCCTTGCGGTAGTCCTTGAGCTGCAGGTAGGTGGAGCCGAGGCGCTTGAGGGTGAGCGCGTCGCCGGGCTCGAGCATCAGTATGTATTCCAGTTCGCGCACGGCCAGGTTGAACTTGGAGTCGTAGATGTACTGCAGCGCGGTCTCGCGCTTGTGGTCGAGTATGGGCACGCCCGGCAGGCGGGTGTCGCGCAGTTTGTAATCCGGGTGATGCTTCTCGACTGTCTCAACGAGGGCCTTGAGCCGGCGGTCGGAGGGGGCCAGTTCGGCCGCGTAGCGCAGGGCGTCGTAGGTGAAGGGATGGTCCTCCTCTTCGCCAGCGTAATAGTACAGACCGAGCGCGGCCGCGTTCCAGGCTTTATTGGAGGAGGGTTTGGACTTCACCGTGAGCATGATGTCCTTGAGCCGTTCCTGCAGGCGCAGGAAGAGGGGGTTCTTCGGGTCGGAGGCCAGCAGTTTTTCCACGGTAAGCAGCGCGTCCCTCCACTTGCCCGCCGCCAGCTGCCGGGCGTATTTCTTCTTTTCCGACTCCCACAATTCGTCCATCCTGCGCCGCGCTTCGTTTATCATGTTGCGCGCGGTGACCTGGTCGGGGTCGAGCCTCAGCACCAGGTTCCAGTTCTCTATGGCCTTGACCAGGTCGCCGGCCACGTAGTACTCGAAGGCCTTGTCGTAATATTTTTTGAGCTGGGCGGGGTCCGTCGGCGCGGGGACACCATTCCGCATGGTGTCCCCCCAGGCGGCCGGGACGGCCAGCAGCAGGGCGAGCGGCAGGGCGGATATTTTCATGAAAGCTTCTCCTCTCTGAGCACGGTGATCTCGATGCGGCGGTTGCGGGCGCGGCCTTCCTCGGTGTCGTTGGGGGCCACGGGGCGGTATTCCCCGTAGCCGAAGGCGCCGAAGCGCTCCGGGGGCACGCCTTCTCCGGCCAGTAACTCTATGACCGAGAAAGCCCGCATAAGCGACAGTTCCCTGTTGGAGGAGAACTTGCGGCCGATAACGCGCGTCGCGTCGGTGTGGCCGTCCACCAGTATCTGGTTGGCCATGGCTTTCAGCCCGGAGGCCACGGGGGCCAGCATTTCGCGCGCGCCGGGGCGCAGCCTGGCGGAGCCGGAATCGAAAAGTATGGGGGCGGGGAAGGTGAGCTTTATCATGGTGGTGGTCACTTCCATGCTGAGCGTGCCTTCCTCTATCTGTTTCTTGAGCTCTCGCTCCATGCGGCTGGCGGCGTCGGCCTCCTGGAACTTGCGCTCGGCTTCCTTTACTCCGAGGTCGCCCTGCATGACGGCCACGGCCTTTTCCATATCCAGGGCGAGCGCGTAGGAGAAGCCGTAAAGGGCGAGGAACAGGATGACCAGGCAGGTCATCAGGTCCGCGAAGGGGATCATCCAGAGCTGGGTGGTCTTTGTCTCTATCATTCGCGCTTCACCACTATCTCTATGCGGCGGTTAAGGGCGCGGCCTTCGCGCGTGGAGTTGTCGGCGACGGGCCGGTGCTCGCCGTAGGCCGCGGCGACCAGGCGCTCCTCCGGCAGGTAGTTCCTGCCGGCGATATAGTCCAGCACCGCGCCGGCCCTGGCGGCCGAGAGCTCCCAGTTGGTGGAGTAGTCGCCGCTCTTTATCGGGATATTGTCGGTATGGCCCTCTATGACCACGTCGTTCTTCCTGAGTTCTTCCAGCAGGCGGCCCACGGCGTCGAGCGTATCGCGGGCGCGGGGGCTCAGCCTGGCCCCTCCCGAGGGGAAAAGTATGGGGGCCGCTATGTTTATGCGGATCTTTGTATCGGTGATCTGCACTTCGGCCAGGTCCTTGAGGCCGGAGTTCTCCAGCTCGGCGGCGAGTTCGGCCGCTATGTCGCTCTCGAGTATCTTCTGGATGACCTCGTCGGCCCTTTTCTCCTTCTCCTCCATGGCGTCCACTTCGTGGTTGAAGCCCTCCATGAAGCCGGCCTGCACGTCGGGATTGAGGGTGAAGACGTAGAGGATCAGGAAGAAGAGCATCAGGTTGGTCATGATGTCCGAAAGCACCACCAGCCACAGGGGGTTCTCCTGCGTCCTGCTGCTGGCGTAACGCTTGATGAAGGATTTCATTTCTTGGTGGCGGCCGCGGCCATGCGCGCCTTGCGGCGCAGGGCCAGCGAGAGGTATCCCTCCAGCTTCTTGGAGACCAGCCACGGCACGTCGCCGTTATAGACGGCGAGCACGCCCTTGGCGATGATCTCGCGGCTGAGGATATCCTCGTCGGAATAATAGTTGAGCTTGCTGGCTATGGGCAGGAAGACGAAGTTGGCCGAGAAGATGCCGTAGAACGACGCGGTCATGGCTATGGCCATGGAGGAGCCCATCATCTGCGGGTTCTGGATGTTCCTGAGCACCTGCACCACGCCGACCAGCGTGCCCAGCAGCCCGAATATCGGGGCGAAGGTGCCGGCGGCCGAGAAGATGTTGGACTGCTGCTGATGGCGCAGCCGGGTGGTGTTGATGTCGTGCTCCATCCGCTCGTGCAGGACGTCGGCGTCCACGCCGTCGAGCATCATCTGGCAGGAGTCGGCCAGGAAGGGATGGGGGAGCTTCGGCACCTCGGCCGAGAGCGCCTCCAGGCCGTTGCGGCGCGCTATCTCGGACATCCGGACTATGGACGCGATCAGTACGTTTATCGGCGGGCGTTTGGGGGGGAAGATGACTATCTTCATCGACGACCAGCTGAACTTGAGCGCCTCCCACGGGTAGGCGATCATTATGGAGCCCAGCGTGCCGCCGAAGATCAGGATTATGGCCTCGGGGTTGAGAAGGAACCTGAGCATCCCCGACATGTAGAGGACCGAGAAGATGACGCCGGAGCCGATCAGCGCTCCGAGTACGGTCATTAAATCCATAGTTTATCCTGCTCCTGTCG
>JAVVFK010000254.1:0-3148 GCA_032251015.1 Elusimicrobiales bacterium | reverse complement strand
CCTTCTACCAGGTGCAGAAGAACGCGGAACGGGACAAGGTCTATTACATCATCTCGATGCCGATACTCATCATCTACAAGATGAACCGGGTCGGCGCGCTGCGCTTCGGCACCAAGCTCAACGACATAAACTTCAGGGGGACCGGCGGCGAGTACACTTTCGATTCCGGCAGGCTTTCCATAGAGAACTTCTACATAGACGGAGAGGAGTTCTCGGCGTACGTGGCCGGGCAGATGGACCTGGTGAATGAAACAATGGACCTAAAAGTTTATACAATATCGGATAAGTACTATTCGATGGGCGGCATGCCGGAAACGATGACGGACGCCAGCGGCAGGCCGGCCCTCGCTTTCACCGTAGAGGGAAAGGCGGATAACCCGAAGATACGGGCTATCAACCCCCGGGAAAGCGGCAGGATAATAGACGCGGCGATAAAGAGGGGGGCCGGGCTGGACCCGGCCCGGTTCAAATCCCTCCGCCCCTGACGGGGCAGCCGGAGAACAGGAGAGCTAAAATGTCAAAACTGGGAAAACTCGACGTAGTCGGATTGCTTCAGGAGCACGGGGCCATACTCAACGGCCATTTCCAGCTCCCCTCCGGCTTCCACACGCAGACTTATATACAGCCCTCGCTGGCCCTGCAGTACCCGCATCTCGCCCAGAAGATAGCCAAAGAGATGGCGTCCAAGTTCCCCCAGGAGATAAACATAGTCCTCTCGCACTCGCTGGCGTCCCTGGCCGTCGGGCAGGAGATCGCCCGCCTGAAGAAGGCCCGCTCCATCTTCACCGAGCGGGTCAACGGCGTCATGATGCTCAAGCGCGACTTCAAGATATCCGAAGGCGAGCGCGTGCTGGTCGTGGACGACGTGCTCAACACCGGCCGGCTTACGGGCGAGGCCGTCACGCTGGCCCGCGGCTACGGGGCCAAGATCATCGGCGTGGTCGCGATAGTTGACCGCTCCACCAGCGACCTGCCGCTCAACGTTCCCGTAAGGGCGCTGATCTCCTATCCGCTGCAGCTCTTCCCGCCGGACAACTGCCCGCTCTGCCGGCAGAAACTGCCCCTGACGGTGCCCGGCTCCACGATCCATCACGCGCACGGCCAGCAGTAAATCCCGGACAATCCCCCCCGGCGCCGCCCGCGGCGCCGGGCGGTTTTTTCCCGTACCGCGGCGGAAGTCCGCCTCCACAATGAAGACAAAGCACATAGCCCTTATATCCGATTTCGGTATGAACGACCCGTTCGTGGGGGCGATAAAAGGCGTCATCCTTTCCCGCGCCCCGGGGACGCAGATAATAGACATCACCCACCAGATCCCGCCCCAGGACATACGGACCGCCTCTTTCTACCTGATGTCCTCCATGGGCTATATGCCCAAGGGCACGCTTTTCCTGGTGGTGGTGGATCCCCACGTGGGCACCGGCCGCGGCATAATCTGGGCCAGGACGGCCAATTACCAGTTCATCTGCCCGGACAACGGCATCATAAGCTGGGTGGAAGAAAAGGAACCGATAACCGGCTCCAGGTTCATAAACAACTCGAACCTGTTCCTCCCCAAGATAAGCTCCACCTTCCACGGCCGCGATATAATGGCCCCGGTGGCCGCCGCCGTGGCCAAGGGCCTCCCCGAGAAGCAACTGGGGCCCGTCTTCAAGGATTACCGCCGCTTCCCCCTGCCCGCGCCCGAGCGCGCCGGCACCAGGGTGAACGGCCAGGTCATAGCGATAGACAATTTCGGCAACGCGATAACCAATATCAGGCAGCAGCAGATAAACGCCAGGTCCATTTTCACCGTGTCCGGGCGCGTACTAAAGGGCCTCAAGCTCACCTACGCCTCCGTCCCCGAGGGAGACCCGCTGGCGCTGATAGGATCTTTCGGCTACCTGGAATTCTCGGTGCGCAACGGCAGTTTCGCGCGCACTTTCAATGTGAAGATCGGGGACAAGGTGGAGGCAATAGTATCAATCGATGAACAAATCTGAACTGGACATAAGAACGGTGAAGCTCAAGCGCGGTCACGACGAGCGGCTGCAGGCCGGGCACCCCTGGATATTCTCCAACGAACTCGAGAGCGTGGACGCCGCCGCCGAGCCGGGCGGCATCGTCAAGGTGCTGCTGCCCGACGGCAAGACGGCCGGCACCGGCTTCTTCAACCCGCGCAGCCTCATAGCGGTGCGCATGCTCAAGACCGGATCCGTACCGCTGGAGCCCGATTTCACGGAGAAGACGATAGAGAGCGCGCTGGAACACAGGCGCGACCTGGGGCTCACCGGGAGCTTCCGCGTCTTCTTCGGCGAATCCGACGGTATCGGCGGTCTCGTACTGGACAAGTACGGGGACACCGTCGTGGCGGAGATACTTTCGGCCGGTGCGGAACGGCTCAAGCCGGAGATAACGGCGGCCGTGCGCAAGCTGCTCTCCCCCTCCTGCCTTTATTTCAAGAACACCCATGTCATAAGGGAACTGGAAGGCCTGCCGCGCTACGAGGAAGCCGCCTTCGGCGAACTTCCCGACGAGGCGGAGATAGAGGAGAACGGGCTGAAATTCACCGTCTCGCTCAAAGAGGGACAGAAGACGGGCTGGTTCTTCGATCAGCGCGAGAACCGCGCCTTCCTGGCCCCTTATTTCCAGGACCGCAAGGTCCTGGACCTCTACACCTACACCGGGGGATTCGCGCTCAACGCGGCCGCCGCCGGCGCCAAGATGGTATGGGGGGTGGACTCGTCCCAGACCGCCGTAGATATGGCCGAGAAGAACGCGGCGCTCAACGGCATGTCGGAGAAAGTTTTCTTCAGGAAGGAGAACGCCGAGCGGCTGATAGCCGCGATGGGGTCGGGAGACCTGCCGGAGAAGCCCGACTTCGTCCTGCTGGACCCGCCGAACCTGGTGCGAAACCGCAAGAACCTGCCCCAGGCCCGCAAACTCTACGTGAAGCTCAACGCCTCGGCCATAGCCGCCCTGCCCAAGGGCGGCCTGCTGGCGACCTCGACCTGCTCCCACCACATAAACAGGGAGACCTTCGTAGGAATCCTGAAGGAATCCTGCGGCAGGAGCCGCCGCCGCGTCGTGATGCTGGAACTGCGCGGGCAGGCCAAGGACCACCCGGTACTGCCGGTGATGCCGGAGACCGAGTACCTGCATTTCGCCC
>JAVVFK010000253.1:0-3180 GCA_032251015.1 Elusimicrobiales bacterium | reverse complement strand
CGCCTTTCTTCCAGTCCGCGAGATAGCGGACCGGGCTGAGATTGGCGCCGCCTTCCACCAGCACTTTTTCCTTGGACCATTCGAAGCGCAGGTCGACCGGGCTCTGGTTGGCGCCGCCGCTTATGGCGCGGGCTTCGTGATCTATGGCCACGTCTACGGGGCTGTGGTTCATTCCGCCCTTGATGGTCCAGCGCACCTTGTCGATCTTTATGTCCACGGGGGAGCCGTTCATGCCGCCCTTTATCGTGCCCTGTTTTACGGCGTAGGACGATTTCTTCCCGCCGCCGAAGATCTCCTCGTATATCGTGCGTCCCACCCGGACCTCGGTCACGTAATAGACGCGGGCCAGGCCTATGGCGTAGTCGGACTCGTCGAGGCCTTTTACGTCGACCATCACGAAATAGCCGCCGGAGGCGTTGGTGTAGGCTTTAGCCTTGAATCCCATGGAGGCCAGGTCTTCCAGGACCCAGTCTATGTCCAGCCCGCCCTGGAGCGTGCCGACCAGCCTGTCGTTCATGCCCTCGTCCGCCGTGTTGAGCCTTATCTTGCGCAGCGCCTGCGGAAGGGTGTTGGCCTTGGTCTCCACCGGGTCGCCGGGCATCGTTATGGCGCCGGCGGGGACCGCGGCCAGTTCGGCCGCTGTGATAGTGTTAAGGTCCGCGGCGCGGACCGAGCCCGCCGCGAAAGCCGCCGCAACGAAAATGAGAGTTTTTTTCATCTATTGAACCTCCGTGCTTGCGTATATTTATATTCTGGCAAAAGCCGGGCTCTTCCACAATGGACGACAGGCCCCCGCCGCGGGCGTATTTGGGCCCATGCCCGGCTGGGCCCTTGACAAGTCAAACAAGGCTTACAATAATATACTCGCAGCCTACCGCGACCGGAGGGGAAGATGAAAAAGACAACCGCATTAATGCTCGCGCTGTTCATGCAGACGGGCTCGTCCGCAGTCCTAGCCGCGCCAGTTTCGCTGGAATTCGGGGATTCCGTCTATTCCATAGATACTTCGGTCGTGCCCACGCTGGCCGCGCCGGCGGGCCTGCCGGACAGGGGCGCCGCCAAACCGGCCAAGAAAAAGAAGTGGACCGTCATGGTCTTCATCAACGGCAAGAACGACCTGGAGACGGCCGGCCTGCTCAACGTGAACATGATGGAGATGGTGGGCTCGGACAAGAACATGAACGTGGTGGTCGAGATCGGCCGTATGAAGGGCCAGGCCGGGGACACCGACGCGGACGGCGACTGGACCGGTTCCCGCCGGCTCTACGTCACCAAAGATAATGACCAGGAGAAGATAACCTCCCGCGTGGTGATGACCACGCCGCAGGTGGATATGGGCGACTACCAGCGCGCGGTCGATTTCGTGAAATGGTCCAAGAAGTTCTACCCGGCCGAGCGGTACATGCTGGTACTCTGGGACCACGGGACCGGCTGGATGGACCCCCGCAAGGAAGAGCCGGCCGCCGCGGAGGGCGACAACAAAGGCATTTCCTTCGACGACGAGACCGGGAACTATATCCGCACGCCCCAGATCGGGACCATACTCAAAGAGAGCGGCGGGGCCGACATACTGGCCTTCGACGCCTGCCTGATGCAGATGGCCGAGGTCGCCTCAGAGGTCAAGGGCCACGCCAGGGTTATGGTCGGCTCGGAAGAGACCACGCCCGGCGTAGGCATCCCCTACCACGCGCTGCTGGCCGTGATGGCCGGGAACCCGGGGATGAACAGCGAGGAACTGGGCGCCGTCCTGGCCGAACTGTTCGTGCGCTTCTACAAGGAGATGGGGAAGGGTGTTCAGAATTCTGCTATCCGCCTGGAGAAGATGCCCGCCTTCGAGAAGCTGATGAAGGATTTCGCCGCGCTGGCGCGCGAGGTCGGCGACGCCGGGGCCCTCAAGACCGCCCGCGCCGGAGTCATGCGCTACGAGGTGCTGGGCCGGCAGAGCGACCCGGCTAAGACGATCTCTTTCTACGGCGACGTCTATAATTACGCGGAACTGCTGGCGTCCACGATGACGGCGACCGGCCCCGCGGCCGACGCGCTGAAGGCCAAGGCCGGGGAGCTCAAGCTCTTCATAAAGAACGAACTGGTCATACACAATAACTATACCGGCGCCGACCACGCCGGCCGTGACTTCAAGGACTCGCACGGGATCTCGGTGTACCTGCCTCCCGCGGAGACGCGCGTCGCGCAGGAGAAGCTGGAGGGTATCTTCGAGGACGGATACGCCGGGTTCGCCTTCGCGAAAGCGGCCGGCTGGCACGACTTCGTCACTTATCTCTACGGTATAGAGTGACGCCCGGCCCGTCCGGCGCAGGTCCCCGGCCCCGCGGCCGGGGACCTTTTTTGTTATAATTTACCGAAGAGTAAAAGTCAGAAGGGGGTTCGTTAACATGAAAAAAACCATATTCGCTTTAGTCCTGTCCGTTTTCGCCGTTTCCGCCGTTTCGGCGGCGGGCGAAGCCGAGTTCGGCAAAGGTCTGGCGGTACTGAAAGCCGAGGTCGCGGCCGGTGCGCCGGACCTTGGACTGCCGGAACCGCGCATCGAAGCGACGATAACCCGGATCGGAGACCGGGAGTACGTCCATGTGCGCGGCTATGTGAGCCTTAGCGGTTCCGCCTGGATGCCTAAGGACGGAGGTTATACCTCGTTCAACTTCAGCGGCTACACCACGGTCCGGGATTCCTCCGGCCGGGTAACGAGCAACAGCGTGCGCGTCTCCTCCTACGAGGGGATATGGCTGCGCCCCGGTCAGTACGTCAATCACAGCGTGCGGCCCAACGTGTCCGTCTCGCTCTACAAGGACGGCAAGTACGCCGGCTCGACCACCGTCAGCGGCTATATCTCCGTCTCCGGATGGCCGTCGTCCAATTACGTGACGCTCAACGGCTCCGGCTACGTCGAGGGCAGCCTTTACATAACCGAATAATAGACCGTCCGAGCATAAAAAAAGCCCCGGCAGGACGCCGGGGCTTTTTTTTGAGGAGGGGGAGTTCAGCCTTTCCTGGCGTCCGAAGCTTTGTTCCGCAGTTCCAGGCGCTCTTTTACTTTCTCCTGCCTGGTCTTGCATTCGTCGGAGAGTTTCTTAACGTTCTTCTGCAGGCAGTCGCGCATCCGGCCCTCGCCGGGTTTCACGTCCTTGCATAGTTTGGCGGCGTCGGCCGCGCATACATTATTCC
>JAVVFK010000252.1:0-3256 GCA_032251015.1 Elusimicrobiales bacterium | reverse complement strand
ACCTGGTTATTGGTGGAGATCGACGGCGGATCGTAGCCCACGGGCGGGTAGCTCCAGGTCACGGTGGAGGCGGACGCCGTGAAATCGACGGGCAGGTCCACCGGCGAATTGAGCGACCAGCCCAGGGCGGAGGTGCCGCGCCAGTAATAGGTATCGACTCCGTACGTGTAATACGCGCGCAGGCGCAGACCGGACGAGCCCGACTGCAGGCCCGAAAGGCCGCCGTAGGAGGTGCCGGATATCTCGGAGAGAGAAGCCTGTATGTAACTGCCGGCGGTGGGCGTGGAGACGCGCGAAACGGGCGGCGTGCCGTCCACAACGAATTTGACCTCCGTCCAGGCGCTCTCGTTGCCGCCGTTGGGGCCCATGGGCTCGGCCTTATCGAAGGCCCTGAGCAGCAGGGTGTATTCCTTGTCGGAGACCCACTTGGCGCCGTCGAAGGGATAGTTCCACGAGGCCGCCCCGAGCACGTCCGTCCACGCCCCGTCAAAGGTCACGGTCCAGGAACTGAAGGCCGCGCCAGTCCAGTAATAGGTGTCGCCCGCGTGCAGGTAACTGAGGTTTATCTGGGCCTTCTCGAGCTGGTCCGTAATGCCCGGGAGCGCGGCGTCGGAGGCCGTGCCGTTGAGCGCGTTCACACCGGTGAGCACCGCCGGGCGGTAGCGGCCGCCATCGGCCGGCACCGCGAAGAAGGCCTCGGGGGCGGTCCTGTCCCAGACGAAGGTTATCGAAGAGACCGTGCTGGTTATGGCCGTCTGCGGATTGCCGGCGCGGTCCACGGCGCTCGAGCGCAGAATGTAGTATTTCCCGGTCTCGAGCGAGGCCTCCAGGTTCGGGTGCGTATAGGTCCAGCTGTCGGTGCCGGAGGCTATGTTGAAACTGGAGCTGAGCACCGAGAAGGCGCCGGCGCCGTGGTGCCACCACTTCACCCCAGCCTCGTCGTAGAGCTGCACCGTCGCCTTGCCGAGGTCGGACCTCAGGTTCGGGGGATTGGAGCCGGCGGGGTCTTCGGCGGTGCCCGCCAGCGGCGACAGGGAACGCAGCACCTGCATATGCGAGGGGTACGTTATATACGAGGTCGGGGGAGCGGTATCGAAGGTGACGCCGAAGGACGTCATCGTCCCCTCGTTATCGTCCCGGTTGCCGGCCTTGTCGTAGGGCTTGGCGAAGACGCGGTAGTTGCGCCCGTCGACGAGCGCCGGGGTCACGTACGTGGACGTGGACCAGTTGGTTATGCCGTTGACGACCAGCTCGCTCTCCGGGCCGAGAGCCCCGAAAGCGGAGCCGCTCCAGTAGGTGCCCGCGAAAAGGTCCTTTATCATCACGCGCACGTGGCTCATTCCCTCGCGGTAATCCGACGGCAGCTCGCCGCGGCCGGGGTCGGCGGCCGTTCCGCTTATCTGCGGCATGGCGCGGATATACTGATAGGATGGCGACTGTATCACGGCCAACGGGACGGTGTTGTCGATTATTATCGTCCTGTTGGTCGGCGGGGTCTCGGCCTCGTTGGCGGCGTTATAGCCGACCGAGGAGAGGGTGTAGCTGGCGTTGTCCACGGTG
Organism: Elusimicrobiales bacterium; assembly: GCA_032251015.1. GTDB lineage: Bacteria > Elusimicrobiota > Elusimicrobia > Elusimicrobiales > UBA9959 > UBA2231. Next base: position 1,696 of record JAVVFK010000252.1, on the reverse strand, counting down.
AACGCGGAGGAGCCGTTTAGGCCCATGGACCAGGAACCCGCCGTGTGACCGACATAGGTCCAGGTATCGTTGTTCACCCAGTGCGAGGACGGCTCGTACCACCAGCTGGCCGGCGCCTTCAGGCGCTTTATGTGTATTTCCACGCTGTTGGCGGAGCGCAAGTTCACGCCGGACCCCAGCATCGAGAGAACGTCGCCCGCGCGGTAGTTTCCGAACTCGGTGGCCGGCGAGGTGATCAGAGTGTCGGCCGAGGGGCTGACGAAGCGGAAGGTCAGATCCGGCGACGAGGCCCCGGGATAAGGGCGGTTATTGCCGGCCTTGTCCACGCCCAGGGCCTGCACGTCGTAGTCGGCGTTGTTGGCCCAGTTTATCAGCGACGTGTTCCAGGTCCAGGCCGCCGGCTGACCGGTGGGGTTGCCCGTGGTACCGGTGCTGAGCCAGATGCGGTCGTCAGGGTAGGAACCGGCGGGGCAGGTGACAAAAGTGGAACCGTTATAGCAGTTTATCACGGGCGATATCTGGCGCAGGGCCACAAGCACGGTGCCCTCGGAACGGAGTTCGCCGGGAGCGGAGTCCTGCGCCGTACCGGAGATGGAATTCACCGTGGACTGCGTCCCGGTCGGGGACAGGGCCTTCGAATCCGGCAGCGTGGTGTCGCCGGTGAAATAGTTGGTGGTCCACTGGGACTTCAGATTGCCGACGATGTCGGTGACGCGGCTCATCGCGTAATAGGTGGCGCCGTCGGCGATGGCGCCGGGCGGCAGGTCGTAGGTCCAGGCGCCGGAGGAAACGCCGCCGAAAGAGGCCGTATGCCACTGCATCGCGCCGGAAACGAAGTTATTGGTCCCGTTCCACCAGTAGTCGTCGCTGAGGCGCTGCAGCGCCACGACAACTCCGCCGGCGGACACGCCAGACTCGAAGCCCCGTGCCCCGGACCACCCGCGCAGATTCTCCACCGAGTCGTCGGCCGTACCGGCCAGACTGGTAACCGCGCCGATGAAGCTGTTGTCCGCCGGAAAAGTGATGCTCGAAGACGGCGCGGTATAGTCGGCAAGGAAGGTGAAAGTGGAGAAGTACGCGCCCGACTCGTTGTTCCCCGCGCGGTCCTTGGCGAAATGATAAATATCGTACCGGTAGCCGTCCTCCTGCGAAGCGAGGCTTATCGGCTTGGACCAGGGATTGGTCGCGTCCACGCCGAAGGTGTCGGACTGGGTGGCGCTGGTCCAGTTGTTGTCGTTAAAGCTCCACCAGGAGTCGTCGGAGCGTCTGAAACGCAGGCGCACCTCTCCTACGCCGGAAGGCTCGGTGCCGGCGTCGAAAGAAGTGCCGGTTATCAGGCCGGTGGCCACCGCCAGGGCGTAGGAGCCCGGGGCGGTCACCCCGGTGACCGGGATGGTATTGTCAAAAGTGAAGACGTAGGCGGGCGAGGCGTCAGCGTTGAGATTCGCGTCGATCTGGGCGTTGCTCGGCGTGGCCTGCCAGTTGCCCGCCGAATCGATCGCGCGGGTCCAGACCGAGAAGCGGAGGTTGTTGACCGGCTGCAGCGAGGGCAGCGGGATGGTCCAGCCCCCGTTATTGTAGGTGGCGGTGCTCCAGCGCGTGTACTTGGCGGAGGTATCGTCCCAGTCGGAGATGTTATTGTTGTAAGTTCCCCTCCAGGTAGCGTTGAAGCTGCCGCGCGCCTTCACCAGCACCT
>JAVVFK010000251.1:0-3304 GCA_032251015.1 Elusimicrobiales bacterium | reverse complement strand
CACGGCGATTTCCACTTCGAGAACATACTCTGGTCGAAGACGGACGGACGCTTCACCTTCCTGGACTGGCGTCAGGACTTCGGAGGATCGCTCACCGTAGGAGACATATATTACGACCTGGCGAAACTGCTGCACGGCCTCATAATCTGCCACGAGCTTATCGCCAGGGACCGTTATACCGTCGATTGGGCGGATAACGGCATCCGGTTCTCTTTCGAAAGAAAGCCGGTCCTGGAAGCTTGCGAAAAGTTCTACTACGGCTGGCTTAAGGACAACGGTTACGACGCCGCGAAAGTGCGGGTACTGACGGCCCTCATATACCTGAACATCGCGGCGCTCCACCATAACCCTTACAGCCTTCTGCTGTACGCCCTGGGGAAAAGCATGCTGAACGACGAACTAGTCGGCGAAGGCCGGCGGCCATGAAGATCGGGAGGATCAAGGCCAGGATAAAGGAAGAATATTCGCGCCGGGGGATCCCTGGCGTCTCGGCGGCGGTGATGACCGCCCTGCACGCCCGCACTCTCGGGAAGATCGACCTTCTCCTTTTTTACGACCTCAAATGGAGCGTCATAAAAAGATGGATGCTTCGGCCGTTCTTTCACCGCACGGCCCGGCGTCTTGGCCTTACCGAAGCGGAACACCAGATAGGGCGCCTTATGAACATGCGCTCGGCACTGGCCGAAATGAGAGACTCGGGACTGAAGGGCGATATCGTGGAATTCGGATCTTACCAGGGCTTCAGCCTCTGGTGGTTGTCCAGGTTCAGGGATGAATTGGGGATAAAAGCCAGGGTCATAGGCATCGACTCCTTCGAAGGGCTTCCGGAGAACTCCACCATCTGGCGGCGGGGCCTGTTCTCCGATACGAGCAGGCAGACCTGTGAAAAGGCCATATTGAAGGCCTGCGGATCGGATTCGCTGAAGGAACTGGATATACACATCGTACAGGGACTCTTTGACGATCCGCGGGTCGAAAAGGAACTGCGCGCCCTCGCCCCGAGGATCGCGCTGGCCCACATCGATTGCGACCTCGGGTCCTCCTGTTCCAGGGCCCTGCGCCTTCTCAGGCCGGACATCCCGGGTGGCCTCTATCTGCTTTTTGACGACTGGTACTGGCATCCCGAAGAGATACCGGCCAGTTTCAGCTCTTTCCTCGACGGGCTCCAGGAAAAACCCGCCGTAACGGAACTATCTTCCACGCGGTACACGCTATACGTCCGCCTGGGCGGCAAAGAGGCCGACGGGTGATATATTTCTATAATCCACATTACGGCCCCTTCTACGGACGCAACGTATTCAACGCCCTGACCGGCCGTTTTGATCACAGGAAATACTGGTACCTGGCCTCGCATCTGCTTTCCAAAGCCGGCAAAGGGGAGGCACGGATACTGGTCAACCTGGACCAGAATTCTTTCCAGATGCTCTTCACCTATAAATTCCGACCGCTGAACAGGCTGGTCACCCTGGCCGAATTCGCCGCCTGGCTTATCTTGAACCGGATCAATCCCCTCCGGGTAAGACCGAAGTTCTCTTTCCGGGGCCTGGGCAAGGGGGATGTTGTATTCGCTTTCGCCTTCGACAACTTGCAGCGCCGGGAGAGCCTCCTGGCGGGACTGGAGAACTCCGGTTGCGCCAAGGTGATACACCTGACCCACTATATGCTCCACACCTCGTCCGTATCATCCCACTCCGCGAGGCTGGGCGAGGTGTTTTTCGCCGCCGAGAGCGACCTCTCGAAATACCCGTTCTTCAAGAAGCATTTCCCCTGGTATTCCAAGAGCGCCTACCTGCTGCCTTTCATCCCCCAGGAAAGGTTTTACAGCCGCACGCCCTTCCGCGACCGGAAGATGAAGTGCCTTGCGCTGGGCACCCTCACGATACTGAAACGCAGCGAGGAAACGCGAGACGTAATGGACTTTTTCGGAACGGACTGCATACACCCTATGCGGCGGGCGATATACGAGAACAGGAGCGGTATAACGGAATACGTCGACAGCGGGGTCAGCCTCTACAATACGGACACCGCGGTCAAGGACCTCTCCGCCCGGAAGAGCGCGGTGGCGAAACTGTACCTGGCGCTGTGGAACCTGCTCAAGGCCAACAGGCGTTCTTATTTTTCGTTCAGCGCGGCGGACCGTTTCAACCAATACGCTCTGGCCGTTATACCCGAGGAGATAAACCACCTACCCGGGATAAGCTGGGCGGAGACCATGGCCTGCGGCTGCGCCTATATCGGCACGGACGACCCCATGTACACGGATCTCGGGTTGGTGCCCGGCGAACATTACCTCGCTTATGACGGCACGCTGGGCGGCCTGCTGAAAGTGATACGCGGATGCCAGGAGGATCCGGCCCTGGCCGAAAGGATAGCGGAGAACGGCCGCCGTTTCGTCGCCGAACGGCTATCCGCGGAAAAAGCGGCCGGGCTTTTTTTCAGCGACCTCAAGAAACTCGAACGCCGGCTGAAAGAAGGCGCATCTTACCAGGAGCTCTCCTTCATCTCTTCTTTCGCGCGGAGCGAAAAATGACGCGCCACGGTTATTTCCGGACCCTGGTAAAAGGCTCTACCATCGCCTTCGCGGGCAACGGCCTGATATACGCCATGGCTTTCGTATTCCAGCTGATGCTGGTGCGTTTCCTCGGCGCCGAAAATTACGGGGTCTGGAACTTCGCCTGGACCCTGGCCCTTACGGCGGCGCAGCTCAGCGCCATGGGCCTCGGCCTGGCCGCGATCTATTTCATATCCGGGAAACACGAAGGCGGTCCCGGACCTTCCGACGCGGCCGGAACGGCGCTGCGCATATCCCTGACCTCCGCGGTCGCGGCCGCCCTTCTGCTGCCGGCCCTGGGCCGGATCTGGATAGTTCCGGCCTACGGTTTCCACGGGCTGCAGTCCCTGATCACGGTGCTGGCGGCGGCTATCCCGTTCATATCCCTTACCAATATGCTGGAATGCGTTTTCCGGGGCCACCAGGACGCCGCGGCGGCTTTCAAGATGAAGCTGGTCCCGGAAGCGCTGAAACTGATGGTAGTCCCGGCCGCTCTGCTGGTCTTCGGAGCCGACAAACTGACCGTGGCGGTTTCGGTCGCATCGGTAATGCTGGCCCCGGCACTGTACGGCGCCTATATGTTCCACAAACTGGTGCTGCCGGTGGGGACGCTGTTCAGCCCGGTCCAGGGCGGACGGGCGGCGGCCCCGCTGCTGAGATACGCCATGCCTTTCTTTCTGCTGGAGGTGTTCCAGTTGCTGCGCGATAGGGCTGACACCTTCATAATAGGCTACCTGTCAACCGCGTCCTATC
>JAVVFK010000250.1:0-3321 GCA_032251015.1 Elusimicrobiales bacterium | reverse complement strand
GCCGGGCCTGGGCGCGGGGCCGGCGGCGGGTTTCGCCCCGGGGACCGGGCGCGCGCCGGCGGGGGGAGGGCCTCCGGGCCGGGGCGCGGGCCTGCCCAGCGTTATCACGCCTTCTTTTACCAGCTGCTTCAGCGCGCGGGTGACCTTCAGCCGCTCCTCGCGCTGCATTTCGGGTGAGAGGTTGCGCGTCAGGTCTATCTCCTCTTTTATGCGCTCCAGGAAGCCGCCGGAAAGCTTGGACAGGTAGGCCTGCATCACGTCGGAGCCCTTGAGCGCGGCGGCCATGGTGCGCGGGGGCACCCTGCGGGACAGCGCCAGCGCCTGGGTCTGGTCAAGCAGTTTGAGCGCCGAGAACTTGACCAGCGTCCCCGAGACCTTGCGCGAGAAGACCGGGTCGGTCACCATCATTGCCGATACGGCCTTGTCCTGCATGTTGTCGGGCAGGGTCTCCAGCAGTTCCACGGTCTTCTGTTCGCCGCCGACCACGTAATCCAGGGCCGAGGCTATTTCCGCCTCCACCTTGCGGACCTTCTCCTCGGGCATCAGGGTCACTCTGGGCAGCTGGGCCACGGCTTCCAGGCTGGCGGGATAGAGCAGTTCGACCAGGCGCGCCGAGACCTCGCGCGGGGAATAGTTCAGGACGATGGTCAGGTCCTGCGCGGGCCTGTTCTTAAGGATGAAAGCGAGATTCTGGACCACCGATTCGTTTATGAACCAGAACGGGGATCTCTTCCCGTCTTCCCTGGACGCCGCCTGCGCGGCCACGGTCCTGGCGGCCGCGGCGTTCTCCTCGTCCTGCCTGGAGCGAGCTTCCACGGCGGCCTCGCGGGCCCCGTCGCCCTGGGCGAGCTCGGACATCTTGGCGCTGACCATGTTGACCACGTTGCGGGCGGTGCCGGAGATGGGGGAGAAGAAGGTCGAGACCGTCAGCCAGGCGAAGAGGGCTATGAGGACGGTCCAGAGCATGTACCAGAGGTTCGGCGGCCTGAAAAGTTCCATGGGGTCGAAAGGCTGGGCGCGGCGGTAGCTCATCCGTTCTATGGAGATCAGATCTTCCCTTTCGGCCGGGACCTGGAGCAGGCCCGCCGCAAGTTTGCGGACCAGCTGCACGTCCTCCTCGGGCATGCTCTTGTCCAGTATGATGGTGGCGGAGATCTTCTTGACCATGCTCAGCGAGCGGGAGATGCTGGTCTCCCCCGGGCGGGAACGCTCGGGGATGCCGGGCAGTATGTCGAGGGCGCCTTTCTTCCTGTCTTCCAGCATCTCGGCCGAGATCATTACTATTATGTCCTCGGAGCCGAGGGCTTCGGAGAGGACCAGTTTTAGTTTTTTCTCGAGGGAGTTCTCCAGCGCCAGTTTGGCTTCCAGCGAAGAACTGGCCTGCTGGGCCGCGGCGGGCTGGAGGAAGAATGTGGCGGAGAGCAGTAACGCCGGCAGGATATTGAATCTCATTTTGGCAAAGGCCCCCTATAATCTCTGACGGACCATTATAATACTTTATCATTATAAGCGCAAAGTGTTATGGGTTTGTTTCGGATATACCGAAACCTGCCGCCGCCGTCCACCGGCGATGTTTATTCTTGACACGCCATGGGGCATTTATTACGATAAAGCCGACGGTAAAAAGGCGCCAGGCGCGCCAGGGAGGGGTTCATGTTAAAAAAGCTGTTTATCACGGCAGTATGCTTTGTTCCCGCCGCGGTTTACGCGGCCGGGGGCACGGTATCTTTCGACAATAAAGGCAGCCTGTCCGCCATAGTGGAGCAGGCCGCCGCCGGCGAGGCGGAAGCACTGCCCGTTCCCGAGGCCGGGCGTACCGGCCTCAAGGAATGGACGGTCATGGTGTTCGTCAACGCCAAGAACAACCTGGAGTCCTACGGGCTCAAGGACGTCAACGAGATGGAGATGATCGGTTCCAGCGACAAGGTCAACGTCGTGGCGGAACTCGGCCGCATACGCGGCTATTACTCGGGGCAGGGCGACTGGACCGGCTCCCGGCGCTACCTCGTGGAGAAGGACGACGATACCTCCGCGGTCACCTCGCCGGTGCTGATGGAGATCCCCAAGTCCGATATGGGCGACTGGGAATACCTGGCCGGATTCGTCGAATGGACCAAGGCCCGCTTCCCCGCGAAGCATTACGCCCTGATCATCTGGAACCACGGTTCCGGCTGGAACAAGGACTTCGCGTTCGAGGCCTCCAAGGGCATCTCCTACGACGACGAGACCCACACCCACATCACCACTCCCCAGCTGGCGCAGCTGCTGCGGCGCACCGGCAAAATGGACATACTGTCCATGGACGCCTGCCTGATGCAGATGATAGAGGTTGCCTACGAGGTCAAGGACGGGGCCGACTACGTCGTTGCCTCAGAGGAGACCGAGCCGGGCGACGGCTACACCTACGACACGATGCTGGCCCCGCTGGTGAAGGATCCCTACATGGGGGCGGCCGACTTCTCCAAGGTCATGGCCGACGCCTTCACCGACCATTACCAGTCGATAGGGCAGGGCGCTACGCAGTCTTCGGTACGGACCGCCGGCCTGGACGGCTTCAGGGTCCGCCTCGACGGCCTGGTGGACGCGCTCGTCGCCTCCGACGACCTGGCCGTGGCCAAGGCGGCCAAGTCCAAGACCCAGTCCTTCTACTATTCGTCCAACAAGGACGTGTACCACTTCGCGAAGCTGGTCTCCGAGACCACCTCCGTGCCCGAAGTGGCCGCGGCCGCGAAGGAGCTCATGTCCTTCATGGACGCCGGGGTCATCACCCATAACCGCGCCTACGGTTACCGCTACGCCAACGCTTTCGGCCTGGCCGCCTATATGCCGAGCTACTACAGTTCCGCCTACGACGGCCTCGCCTGGGCGAAGGACTCGAAGTGGGACGACTTCATAAAATGGGCTAAGTAAGTTCTCCGTGCCGCGAGGGCGGCGCAGAACGGCGGGGGGGCCTTTACCGGCCTCCCCGTTTTAGTTGGGGACGTTGTTTAGTTCTTTAGTTTTTACCGGTGCCGGCGCCCCGGATCCCTTCGGTCTGGGGATAAAAACTAAAGAACTAAACAACGTCCCCTGGTTTCTGTAACAAAACCGTCATTGAAAAGTACTTCGCGTAGTGTATACTATATTTGCGCTTAAGCGGCCGGCGGCGCCGGTGCGCGGGCGTTTTTATGGGAAGACATCTCTCAATGGTCCGCGCCCTCCTGCCGGCGGCGGTTTTCGCCGCTTGCCAGGCGGGGCCCGTCGCGGCCGGGGATTCCACCGGGCTGACCAGCGCCAATTTCCTTAAGATCCCCGTCGCCGCCCTGCCCGCGGCGCTGGGGG
>JAVVFK010000024.1:0-18154 GCA_032251015.1 Elusimicrobiales bacterium | reverse complement strand
CCGCCCGCGGACGTGACCGACCTGGCGGCGGAGACGGGCTCTTCGGGCGGGCAGGTTTACCTCTCCTGGACCGCTCCCGGCGACGACGGGGACCTGGGCGAGGCCGCTTATTACCTTGTGCGCTATTCCACCGATCCCGCGCAGGACTGGGGGGCTTTCGACTCCCTGTCGGGGAGCAGCCGGCCCGTGGACGGCCCGGCCGGCATAACCGAGTCCGACGAATACGGCGGCCTTTTCGCCGGCGTCACCTGTTATTTCGCGCTGAAAGGCGTCGACGACGCCGGGAACGTCTCCGGCATCTCCAATATCTCCTCCGCCTGGGCCGCCTTCGACAGCGTGCCCCCGCAGCCGCCGTCGGCCCTGACGGTATCGGACGCCCCCGGCGACGAGGGCGGCAATTTGGACCTGGTATGGACGCTTTCGCCCGACGACGGCGCGGGCGCCGGGGACGTTTACGGTTATCATATTTTCCGGCGTACGCTCGACTCCGCTTACGTTTCCTCTTCGCCTTACGCCGCCGTCGGCGCCGGGGTCTCCTCCTACAGGGACGCGGCCGCGACGATAAACGTCCGGTACTACTATTCCGTGACCGCTTTCGACAGTACCGCCGATTCGGTCATGCCGGCCGAGGCTTCCGGCGTTTCGTCCGACAACTGGCGCTTCCTGGATTCCTCCAACGGCGGGCTGGTGCGGCTGCCCGACGGAATGGAGGTCACGGTTCCGGCCGGCTCGGCCTCGCAGAACGACAAGATCATGATCACCCGGCTCGACCCGTCGACCTACGAGCCGCTCTTCAGCGTCCGCGCCGTCTCGGCCAACCCGACCGACATCGTCTACCAGGTCAGGTTCCAGAACCCGGCCACGACGCTTTCCGCGCCCGCCGTCATCAGCCTGCCGTACACGGACGCCGACGTGGAGGGGATGGACCTTGAGAATCTTCGCGTCTACACCCTCGACGGCGGAAAATGGGCCATGCTCAACACTTCCTCGGTGGACGCGGCGGCGAAAAAAATAAGCGCGGAGGTCGCGCACTTCTCCATATTCCGCGTGATGGAATACGTGCCCGCCGGCGAGGTTATATCGGCCGCCGAGGTGTATACCTATCCCAACCCGGCGCGCGGCGATAACGTGACTTTCAAGTTCAGGCCGGTCTACAAGGCCCACGTGACCATAGAGGTCTACAACGTGGCCGGGGAGAAGGTGGCCCGCTTCGAGCGCGCGGACGCGCCGGCAGGGATAGCTTCGGAGATAGTATGGCGCGCCGGCGGTATCGCCAGCGGCATTTACGTTTACAGGGTAAGGGTCGAGACTTCGGCCGGCTCCAGGACTTTGACCAGGAAGCTGGCGATACTGCGCTGAGGATAAAAGGGGAACGGCGGAATTTATGAAAAGGAGAGGCGTGATGCAAAAATGCCTGGCGGCGCTGCTTGCCGCCGCTATCCTCGCGCCTTCCCTCGAGGCGGCGAAGATACATCCCGAGGCCGGCTCCACCGCCGCGGCTTTCCTGAAGCTGCCCGTCGGCGCGCGGCCGGCCGGGATGGGCGGAGCCTTCGCCGCGGCCGAAGGCGATCCCTATTCGCTCTACTGGAATCCTGCCGGCATCGCCGGGATCCGCGAACGCCGCGCCGGCTTCTTCCATAACGAACATTTCCAGGGATTCGGCCAGGAGTTCCTCTACTACGCCGCCCCCGCCGACGGACTGCGGCTGCCGTTCGTCGGACGGCTGAGGGACGGCGTCTTCGGGCTCTCGCTCAATTATTTCTATACGCCCGACGAGCTGGAACGGCGCAGCGGCCTCTACGAGTCCGATCCCGCCAATCCCATCTCGCCGGTGGAAGGACATTTTGGCGCCTATGACCTGGCGCTCGCCGCGTCCTACGCCCGCCGGACGGCCGCCGGGACCGCCCTGGGCGCGTCGCTTAAGGTCATCAGGCAAAGCATAGACGAGGAGGCGGGTATGACGGCCGCGCTGGACCTCGGCGCGGTGAAGAAAGTGCGGTTGGGCGGGGAGGAGTACACGGCCGGGCTCTCTCTGCGCAATCTCGGGCCCGGGCTTAAACTGGTTTCCCGGAGCTACGCGCTGCCGCTGTCATTGCGCGCGGGTCTCAGCCGCCGGCTGCCCGGCTCGGGCGCGCTCGCGGCCCTGGACCTGGAGCTGCCCGTCGATAATTATCCGTCGGTCATGCTGGGCGCCGAATACCCGGTGGCCGGGGGCCTGACCCTGCGCAGCGGCTACAGGTACCGGCTGCACGGCAACGAACTGGGCGCCTGGTCCGGATTCTCGGCCGGCGCGGGCTTCAGGCTGGAGAAAGTCTCGTTCGATTACGCCTATTCCCCGGCCGGGGAGCTGGGGGATTCTCACCGCTTCTCGGTGAATTTCAGGTTCGGCCAGCCGCGCGTAAGCGCCGCGCCAGTTCCGTCCCCGGCCCCGGTCCGGGACGGCAGCGACCTGGTGCTGCCGGTCTCGGCCAGGGCCCTTTCGCTCTCTAGACGCGGCGTTCTCTACGAGCTGACGGCCGCGGCCGAAGGCACCGTGCTGAAGTCGGTCTCCTTCCGCACGCTTCTGCGCGGCCAGGCGGGTTCCGAGCTGCGCGCGGCGGAATCCGAAGTCCTGCCCGCGGGAGCTCCGCGGCTGCCCGGCGGCGCGTCCCCCGCCGCCGTATGGGAATTCCCTTATTTTCCCGGCTCGGTGCAGGGGGACGTGAGGCTCGAGTTCGCACTTCCGACCCCGGGAACGCCGGGTCGGGAGGTCGTGGTGTTCGTCCGTACCGGCGGCGGCTGGGAGAGACGTACGGCTTCCGCCGTTTCCATCGGCGGGGACGGGAACGTCCTTTTCTCCGTGACCGTGCCGCCGTCCCCGGCCTACGCGGTCGCGCCTTGATAGACGGTACGTAAATTGATTTAATATCTATATAATAGCCGCCGAGCCGACCGGGCAGCCCCGGGGGGCCGGAGCGGCCGTTTTTCGCCCCCTGAGGGATAGCGAAGGGAAAAAAGCAGCAAGGAGAAAAGAGATGAGGATCCACATAGTAGCCAGGAAGATAAAGCTCACCCAGCCGATCAAAGAATTCATCGAGAGCAAGTTCGCCAAGCTCCAGGAATACATCGAGAACATAGTCTGGGCGCAGGCCATAGTCACCGTCGAGAAGAAGATGCACACCGCCGAAGTGGTCGTGCACGTGGGGCACCAGACCATCAAGGCCGCCGCCTCCGCCGCGGACCTCTATACCGCCATCGACCGCGTCATGGACAAGGCCGAGGCCCAGGTCAAGAAGTACAAGGAGCGCCGCTCCGACCATCGCCCGCAGGAAGCTATCGACCTGCGCGAGATGACCGCCATGGCCGGTCCCGAGATCCGTTTCTCCGTAGTCAAGGACGTCGCCGTGAAACCGATGCGCCGCGAAGAGGCGGTCATCGAGATGGAGAAGCTCGGCTTCAACTTCTGGATGTTCGTGGATAAGGATTCCAGGCAGACCCAGGTCGTTTTCAAGCGCCTGGACGCCAGCTACGGAATACTGCAGCCCGTAAAGAAGTAAATGGCGCGACAGGCACGGGACGGAACAGGGCGGCTTTCGCCGCAGTCGGTGCCGGGAGCTCCGCGGCCGGCCGGATCGGGAAGGCGTTCGCCGCAGCTCTACCCGCCGCGGTCCGCGCCGCACGCTCCGGGCGCGGCCGGCGCGCGCGGGATGACGGTCAAGGACCTTCTCAAGCTAAGGGGCAGGATCTTCGGCCTCCGGCTCATACCGGGGACGGGGAAACTCGTCCGGAGCATCACCGTCAGCGAGATAAACCGTCCCGGCCTGGCCATCGCCGGCCACATGGAGCAGTTCCGTTCCGAGCGCATACAGATAATCGGCCAGGGCGAGTACGCCTATTGCATCAAGGCCCCGGCGCGGGAGGTGCAGGAGAATCTGGCCAAGATGTTCGGCAATTCGGACATCCCCTGCGTCATAGTGACGGGCGGCCTTAAGCCGCTCGAGGTCATAAAGAAGGCCTGCCGCAAGGCCGGGATCCCGCTGCTCACCACCACGTTCGACACGTCCACGTTCATCCGCGAACTGACGATGTTCCTCGACGACAGGCTGGCGGCGGTGGCCCACGTGCACGGCGTGCTGGTCAACGTCTACGGCCTGGGCGTGCTGATACAGGGCGATTCCGGCGTCGGCAAGTCGGAATGCGCGCTGGAACTGCTCAAGCGCGGCCATATCATGATCGCCGACGACGTGGTCGAGATAAAGCGCCGCATAGGCTATATGCTGGTCGGCCGCTCGCCCAAGAACATACAGCATTACATGGAGGTCCGCGGCCTGGGCATCATCGACGTGGAGCTGCTCTTCGGGGTCGGCTCCATACTGGACCAGTCGATGGTGGAGATGCACGTGAAGCTCGAGAGCGTGGCCGGCGGCGCGCACATTCAGGGTTACGACCGCACGGGCCTGGAGAACACGGAGATAAACATCCTGGACGTTCCGGTCCCCTCGCTGCGCCTGCCGGTGACGCCCGGCCGCAACCTGGCGGTGCTCATAGAGGTGGCCTCGCTCAACCAGCGCCTCAAGAACCAGGGATATTTCGTCGCCAAGAAGTTCAACGAGAGCCTTATGAGGGAAATGAGCCCCGGGCGCGGCAAACCGCGGGCCGTCAAGGACGGGGAATGAAGGATTCCAAGGTTTTTATAGTCACCGGGATGTCCGGCGCCGGCAAAAGCCAGGCCCTCAAATGCTTCGAGGACCTGGGCTTCTACTGCGTGGACAACCTGCCCGTCGCGCTGATCCCCTGCTTCGCGGGACAGCTCCGGACCAGCCGTCACCTGCGCCAGACCGCGCTGGGCCTGGACATACGCGAGGGCCGCTTCCTCAAGGGTTTCTCCGAGGCTTACGACGCGTTCAAGAAATACGGCGTGGCGCACAAGACCATTTTCCTCGACGCCGACGACTCCACGCTTGTTCAGCGCTTCTCGGAGACCCGTCACCGCCACCCGCTGGGGAAGAACATCACGCGGGCCGTGCGGGAGGAGCGCAAGCTGCTCAGCGGGGTCAAGGCCAACGCCGACAAGGTGATAGACACCAGCCGGCTGACGCTGGGCGAACTCAAGGAGATCATCAGCGCGGCCCTGGAGCTCAAGCGCTCCAGCGAGATGAAGATCTCCGTCATATCTTTCGGCTACAAGCACGGCCTCCCGCTGGACGCCGACCTGGTCATGGACATGCGCTTCCTGCCCAATCCCAATTACGTGACCAGGCTGAAGAAGCGCACGGGCCTCGACAGGCCGGTGGGCGACTACCTGCGCTCCAAGCCGGTGCTCAAGACCTTCATGCGGGATTACATGGCGCAGATCAGGCGCCTGGTCCCCCTCTACGTTAAAGAGGGCAAGTCCTACCTGACCATAGCGATAGGCTGCACGGGCGGCCGCCACCGCAGCGTCTTCATGGCTCACGCCCTGGCGGAGGACCTCGCCCGGGCCGGGCTGTCGGTTTCCGAGCATCACCGGGATATACGCAAGTAAGGGCGGTCCGCCCGTCCGCCGCGGCATAGAGATAGTCTTATGATAAGCATCGTAGTCGTCACCCACGGAGAATTCGGCGCCTACCTCATCGAGGCGGCCGAGACCATAGTCGGCATCCAGGAAGAGTCGCTGCGCAACGTCAGCGTCTCGCCGAGGACCTCCCTCGATAAGGCCAGGGAACTGGTGGAGTCCGCCGCGCGCGAGTGCGCCAACCCGGAGGGGCTGGTGTTCCTGGTGGACATGCCCGGCGGAACCCCGATGAACGTAGTCTTTCCCGTCGCCGCGGGGATGGGGAAGAGCGCCGTGATATGCGGCGTCAACATAAATATGATGATCTCGGCTTTCGCCTACAGGGGCTCGCTGCCTTTCGCGGAGCTGACCGCCAAGATCATGGAGGACGGCAGGAAGGCCATCTGCGACGTGAAGAGCCTGCTAGCCGCCCGCAAGGGAGGAGCCTGATGCCGGTATCGCTTTTCAGGGTCGACGACCGCCTTATACACGGTCAGGTCGTGGAATCGTGGGTCCCGCATCTCGGAGTGGGGGAGATAGTGGTGGCCTCCGACGAGATAGCGGGCGACGAGACCCGCCAGCTGCTGATGCGCTTCGCCGTTCCGGAGGGCATGGACCTTAAGATCATGAGGCTGGACGAGGCCGCCCCCTACATCAAGGCCGGGGCTTCCGACCGCAAAACGCTTGTGCTGGTCCCCGGGACGCGCGAGATGGCCGCCCTGCTGGACCGCGGCGTCAGGCCTGCCTCCGTCAATATAGGCGGCATGCATTATTCCGCCGGGCGCAACATGTCGATAGGAAAGGCCATCTTCCTCAGCGACGAGGACTGCGCCGACCTCAAGAAGCTGGCCGCCGCCGGTATAAGCCTCGAGGGCCGCGGCGTCCCCTCGGACAGCCCCGTCGACCTGATGGAGGCCATAGCCTGACCGGCCTCGCCGGCCCGGCACGACATGGACCCTTACCTGTTCCTGGCCACCGCCGCCGCGGCGGGAATTCTGCAGCTGGACAATGTCCAGGCGGTGCAGTCCATGGTCTCGCGCCCGGTCTTCGCCTCGCTTATTTTCGGGTTCATGAACGGCTGCCCGGCGGAAGCGGCCAAACTGGGACTGATCACGAAACTGATCTATTCCGAGTATATGCCGATGGGAGGCACGCTGCCGCCTAACGGCATAGCCGCCTCCGCCGTGGGAGTGCTCGCGCTGGCCTCCGGGGCCATGAACCCGGGGCTGGCCTTTTTCGCCGGTCTCGCCGCGGGACATTTTTACTCGGGAGCGGAGGCCAGGCTCAGGAGCGTGCGCTCCGGCTGGAACACGGGCATAGATAAAGCGCTTTCCGCGGGCCGTCCCGTTTTCGGACGCTGGATCGGCGCCTCGCTTGCGATGGAGGCCGCCGCGGTCTTTGTTTACGTGGCGCTCCTGTCGGGGCTGATCATGACGATGCGCGCGGCCGGCGCCGACTTCGGTCCGCTGGCGCGGCCTTCGGACTTCGCCTACGGCTTCATGCCCTGGCTGGGGCTCAGCGCGCTTTACTTCAGGTTCAGAACGCAGACTTTAAAATAACGGAAGGGACAGCGACGAAAATGGCTGACGGAAAGAGCGAAAAAAAAGAACCGGTGAAAATGGACTTCGGCCTCAGGCTGTCCATGTTCCTGCGCTCGATGCTGCTGCAGGCGGGCTGGAATTACCAGCGCATGCAGAACATCGGCTTCGTCTTCGCGCTGACGCCGGCGCTGCGCAGGGCCTGGCCCGACCCGGACAGGTTCGGCGCGGCCGCCGCGCGCCACGCCGCGACCTTCAACACCCAGCCGTACATGGCGGGATTCATACTGGGCAATATCGCCAGGATGGAGGAGCGGGCCGCGGCCGAAGGCGGCGGGGACGCGGCGGCGGCGCGCATCATGGGCGTGCGCCAGGCCCTGGGCTCGTCGCTCGCCTCCATAGGCGACCGTATATTCTGGGGCAGGCTTCGCCCGCTTACCGTCGGGATATGCATGCTGGTCTGGCTGGCCGCCGGCATGATCTGCTGGATAATACCGGGAGAGTGTTCCGGTATCCCGGCCTGGGCTCTGTTCTCCGGCCCGGTAGTGTCGGTGATCTTTTATTCGGCGGTCGCCCTGTACATGCGCTGGACGGGGCTGGCCGTGGGTTACGCCTGCGGGGGATCGAGCTCCTGCGGCCTGGACGCCTTCGACTGGTCGGGCCTCATCAAAAGGCTGAGCCTGGCTGGCCTCGTCGTCTGCGCCGCCTGCATAGCCGTCGCCGCGGTCATCCTGCTGCGGCAGGAGCCGGCTTCCGGGGCGGGCTTCTGGACCAGGCTGGCCGTACCGGTCCTCGCCTTCGCCGCGCAGCGGGCGGCCCGGCGCGCCGGCAAGTCCATGCTTTTCGCCGTTTCGGCCGTTTTCGTTCTCTCCGTCGCGGGCTGGGCCGCGCTCGGCATATTAGACTGGATGCGCGGGGCATAATGACCAAAAAGGACATAAAGGTAATCAACACGCTCGGGATACACGCGAGACCTGCCGGAATGATAGCCAACACGGCGGGGCGCTTTCAGAGCGACGTGAAGATAATAAAGGACGGCATGGAGGTCAACGCCAAGAGCATCATGGGCATCATGACCCTGGCCGCCGGGAAGAACACGGTGATCACCGTCGCCGCCAGCGGGCCCGACGAGAAGGAAGCGGTGGCCGCCATAGAGGACATCTTCGCCAAAAAATTCGAAGAGGAGTAGGGGCACGGGGACCGGATTATGCTTATAAAAAAAGGAGTCGCGGCGAGCCTGGGCATAGCCATAGGCAAAGCCTACCTGATGGCCGAGGATAATATCCTGGTCGAGCAGAAGGAGGTTCCCAGGGACAAGGTGAAGCAGGAGGTCAAGCGCTTCAAGGACGCGCTGGACAAGACCAAGTCCGACCTGGACTCCCTGCGCACCAAGATCCTCCACGTCCTGGGCCGGCAGCACGCCAAACTCATAGATTCCCATCACCTGATACTGCAGGACCCCCTGATAACCAAGGAAGTCCCCAAGCTCATCGCCTCCAAATTCTACAACGCCGAGTTCGCGCTTTCCGTGGTCCTTGACCAGGCCGAGCAGCAGTTCGAGAAGATAGACGACGAGTTCTTCCACGAGCGCAAGCACGACGTCTTCGACGTGGGCAAGAAGATACTCTCCAACCTGGTCAGCCGCGAGAAGGTCTCGCTCAAGGACCTCAAGGAGCACGTCGTCCTGGTCGCGCACAGCCTCTACCCGTCGGACACGCTGCATATCCGCGAGACCAGCAAGGTGCTCGGGTTCTGCATGGACCTGGGTTCCAAGTCCAGCCACACCGCCATTTTCGCGCAGAGCATGGGCATGCCCGCCGTCGTCGGGCTCTCCGACATCAGCCGCCAGGTGCAGAGCGGCGACACCATCATAGTGGACGGCGAGAAAGGCCTGGTCATAATCTCCCCGACGCAGGACCTCATAGACAGCTACCGCAAGCGCCGGGAAGAGCTGCAGAAGCAGGAACATTTCTTCCACCGCCTGCGGGGGCTGCCTGCCACCACGCGCGACGGACATAAGCTCGGGCTGATGGTGAACCTCGATTCGCCCGACGACGCGGCCGAGATGACCGCCGCCAAGGCCGAGGGCGTGGGTCTTTTCAGGACCGAGTTCCTCTACATGAACCGCGAGAGCATACCGACCGAGGACGAGCAGGCCGCGGCTTATTCCGCCGTCGCCAAAGCCGCGGCGGGAGCCCCGGTGACCATACGCACGGCGGATATAGGCGGCGACCGCGCTACCCAGCTGGGCATCAAGGGGCTCAAGGACGAGACCAACCCGTTCATGGGCTTCCGGGGGATAAGGCTATTCCTCAAATACCCCGACCTGCTCAAGACGCAGCTGCGCGCCATCTACCGCGCCAACACCGAAGGCAATATTAAGATCATGATCCCCATGCTCTCCTCGCTGGAGGAGCTGCAGTCGGTCAAGCGGCTGGCCGCCGAGGCCGTCGCCGAACTGCAGGAGGAAGGCCACGAGTTCAGGAAGGACGCTGAGATAGGCGTGATGATAGAGATCCCGGCCGCCGCGATCATACTGGACTCGCTGCTCAGCGAGATAGACTTCGTTTCGATCGGCACCAACGACCTGGTGCAGTACACGCTGGCCGTGGACCGCATCAACCAGTACGTTTCCGAGCTCTACGATCCCTACCACCCCGCCGTGCTGCGGCTCATCAACCTCGTCGTACAGACGGCGCACAAGAAGGGCAAGCCGGTCAGCGTCTGCGGCGAGATGGCCTCGGACGCCTGGGCCATACCGGTGCTGGCCGGACTCGGGGTGGACGTGCTCTCGGTCCCGCCCAAACTTTATCTCAGGGTCAAGCATTCGGTCCGCTCCATGAGCTTCGAGCGCTTCTCCCAAGTCTCCCAGCACCTGCTCAACCTCGCCAGTTCCGAGGAGATACGCAAGGTCATAGAGGAGGAACTTAAGAAGCATTCCTGACCCTATCCCGCTCCTCCCCCCGGGGGGCGGCGTCAGTCATCCGGCTTCGTCACTATGCGCATCAGGAATTTCTCGATCATCGCCCATATCGACCACGGAAAATCCACCCTGGCCGACCGTTTCATACAGCTCACGCAGACGATCCCCGACCGCCAGATGAAGGAGCAGTTCCTCGACGGCATGGAGCTCGAGCGCGAGCGCGGAATAACGATAAAAGCCAAGGCCGTGCGGATGCGCTACGTCAGCGAGTCCGACGGCGAGGAGTACATACTCAACCTCATCGACACCCCCGGCCACGTCGATTTCTCCTACGAGGTCTCGCGGGCGATGGCCGCCTGCGAGGGCGCCATCCTGCTGGTGGACGGCTCGCAGGGGGTGGAGGCGCAGACGCTGGCCCACGCGCACCTGGCCCAGTCGCTGGGCCTCCGGATCATCCCGGTCATAAACAAGATCGACCTGGAACACGCCAACCCCGACGCGGTGGAGGAGCAGATCTGGGAAGTGCTCAAGGACCCCGCCGACTCCTCCCGGATAAGCGCCAAGGACGGCCGCGGCGCGCGCGAGGTCCTCGAACGCGTGGTCAGGGAGATCCCCCCTCCCGCCGGCTCGCCCGACAAGCCGCTCAAGGCCCTGGTGTTCGACTCCTACTACGACGTTTACAAAGGCGTCATCATCTACACCCGCGTCGTGGACGGGACGATCAGGCCGGGCATGCAGGTCTCGTTCCATTCGACCGGTTCCTCATATAAGGTGGAAGAGGTCGGCTACCTCAATCCCAAGCTGGAGAAGTCCGATTCCATAGCCACCGGGGAGGTCGGGTATATCGTTACCGGCATCAAGGACATACACGAGATCAAGATGGGCGACACCCTCTTCGAGAAGCTCCGCCCGGTAGACGCCCCGCTGCCGGGCTACAAGGACGTGAACCCCGTGGTCTTCGCCGGGTTCTACCCGGTCAGCACCACCGACTACACCGGCCTCAAGACCGCGCTGGAGAAGCTCAGCCTGACCGACTCCTCTTTCAACTACCAGGGAGAGACCTCCAAGGCGCTGGGCTTCGGTTTCCGCATCGGCTTCATGGGGCTGCTGCACCTCGACATAATACGCGAGCGGATCGAGCGCGAGTTCGACATCCCGCTGATAGCCACCAATCCGAACGTCATTTACAAAGTGAAGAGCAAGGTCCATTCCGCCTCCAAAGAGACGAAGCACAGCGAGGTCAACAATCCTTCGGATTTCCCTCATTACGGCGACGTCATCGAGGTGATGGAGCCCTATGTCCGCGCCAGCCTCCTGGCCCCGATGGAGTACATGGAAGGGGTGATGAACCTCCTCAAGGAGAAACGCGGGGAGCACGTGAAGATAGAATACATCTCCACGACCAGGGTCATAATAGAGTATTTCCTGCCGCTGAGCGAGATCATCATCGACTTCTACGACAAGCTCAAGAGCGTCTCCAAGGGCTACGCCTCTTTCGATTACGAGCCGTACGAGTACAAGGTCTCGGACATGGTAAAGATAGAGATCATGCTGCACGGCGAGGTGGTGGACGCGCTCTCGTTCATAGTCCACCGCTCCAAGTCGATCCACGCCTCGCGCCAGCTCTGCGAGAAGCTCAAGGAGCTCATACCGCGGCATATGTTCGAGATAGCGGTGCAGGCGCAGGTCTGCGGCAGGATCATCGCCCGCGAGACCATCGGCGCGATGCGCAAGGACGTGCTGGCCAAGTGTTACGGCGGCGACATCACTCGCAAGCGCAAGCTCCTGGAGAAGCAGAAGCAGGGCAAGCGCAAGATGAAGCTTCTCGGTTCGGTGGAGATACCGCAGCAGGCTTTCATGTCGCTGCTCAAGATCAGCCAGGAGAAGTAGGCCGCCGGCCGCGCCGGCGCAACGGAGATATACACGATGGAAGAGAAACTTTTCTGGATAGGGCTGCTGGTGGGCCTTCATTATTACCTGACGCGCCTCTTCATGGAAAAGAAGAAGTTCGCTTCGGAGCGCTTTTTCAGGTTCTGGCACGGGGTCTTCACGGGCCTGATGGCGTTCATCGCCGCGCTGCTGCTGATAGTCACCGTAGACAACCGGAGCGGGGAGTTCGTGACCTCTTCCCTCTTCAGCGCCCGCCAGCTCCTCTACGGCGCCGCCGCGGCCGCCGCCGGCTTCGCCTGGAGCTGGTGGCGCCGCCCGTCCGCACAGCCCGGAACCGTCATAAAAGGCGACCTCGACTGGTCGGAGACCGTCTTTTCGGCCGTGCTGCTGGCCTCCGTAGTGATGTACCTTTTCGTGCAGGCTTTCAAGATCCCCTCCGGGTCGATGCGCACGACTTTTATGGAGGGAGACCACCTGTTCGTGAACAAGATAATATACGGCGTCAGGGTTCCCTATACCGACAGTAAGCTGCTGGTCTTCCGCAAGCCGGAACGGCTGGACATAGTAGTATTCCGGTTCCCGTCGTCCGACCCCTCCGATACCCAGTGCGGCGGACCGCAGTACGGCAAGGATTTTATAAAACGGGTAATAGGTCTGCCCGGGGAAAAAGTCGAATTGCGGGACGGCAGGGTCTTCGTGAACGGATCGTTCCTCGGGGAGGAGCCTTACGCCCAGTATGTGGACGGTTTCCGTTATCCCGGTCTCAGCGCCGTTCCGTCCGCCGCTTATCAATCTTTTTGGGAGGGGCGCGCCCTCGGGAAGATGTATGCGGAGCGCGTGCGCGACAACTTCGGACCAGTGACCGTGCCCGAGGGCAGTTACCTGGTCATGGGTGACAACCGGGACCGCTCCTGCGATTCCCGTTACTGGGGCCCGGTGCCGGCCCGGCTGATAAAAGGACGGGCCTGGTTCACTTACTGGCCGCCGTCGAGGATATCCGTACCGAAATGAAGATATCCGGCATGCTCGCCTCCGGCAGGAGGACCTTCTCCTTCGAGTTCTACCCGCCCAAGAAGGAGGAGGACATCCCGGCGCTGAAGTCCGCCATCTCCGATCTTAAGGAGCTGGGTCCCGATTTCGTTTCCATAACGCTGTCGCAGAAATACATGCTCAAGTGGAACTTCGCCAGCATCTCCAACACGCTGGCGCTGAGCGGCGTGCTCAGGCACGAGTTCTCGCTCGAGGTCATGGCCCACCTGACCACGGAGATAATCCGCGACCGGCAGACGCTGGAGGAGACGCTCAAGCTCGTCAAGATCCTCGGCCTCGAGAACGTGCTGGCCCTCAGGGGGGACCTGTGCCCCGAACGCGAGGGGGAGCGGGCCTTCGCCTACGCCTCCGACCTGGTCCCGGCGGTCAAGTCCGGCGGGGATTTCTGCGTCGGCGTCGCGGCCTACCCGGAGAAGCATCCGGAGGCCCCCAGCCTGGAAGAGGACGTGCGAAGGCTTAAGCAGAAGCTCGAGGCCGGAGGAGAGTTCGCCATCACCCAGGTCTTTTTCGACAATTCCGCTTTCTTCCGTTTCAGGGACGCGGCCGCCGCGGCGGGCGTGACCGCGCCGATCATCCCGGGCCTCATGCCGCTGACCAGCCTGCGCCAGCGCGACAATTTCGTGGCCGGACAGGGTATCTCGGTGCCGCCCGCGCTCGCCGCGGGCCTGGCGAAATACGGCGCGGACAAGGACGCCCTTTTCGCTTTCGGCCTCGATTACGCTTCGGCGCAGGCCGAAGAACTGCTGGCGGCCGGCGTCCCCGGCCTGCATTTTTACACCTTCAACCGGTCCAGGGCCACCCGCGAGGTGTTCAGGCGGCTGAACCCGTCTCGGCCCGGGGTTAGATTGGTATAATTCCCGCATGGCCATATTTCACGCCCCCAAAGAAAGCGTAAAAGCGCTGATAGCCGTACAGGAACTGGACCTCGCCCTGGACCGGCTAGCCGCGGAGCTGGCCGCCGTGCCGGGACGCAAAACCGCCGAGGAGTCCGCTTTCGAAGCGAAGAAGGGCGCGCTGGCCGCCGCCAAGGCCGAGCTGACCCGCCTGCTGGTGGAGAAGAAGAACAAGGAACTGCTGGCCGCCGGCAAAGAAGAGGAGATCCGCAAGCATCAGCGGGACCTCAATCAGATAAAGAGCAACGAGGCCTACAAAGCCCTGGAGAACGAGATCGCTTTCGCCACGCGGGAGAAGGACGAGGCCGAAACGGCCATCCTGGAACTGCTCGAGAAGATCGACCGGGCGGCGACCGCGGAGAAGACCGAGCAGGCCGCCGTGAGCGCGCTGGAGTCATCGCTCAAAGGCCGTCTGGACGCCATCGACGCGGAGGCTGCGGTCACCGGTTCCCGCGCGGACGGGCTGCGGGTGCGGCGGGAGGCTCTCCTGGACGGAATGCCCGCCGACCTGCTGGAGCGATACGGATTTTTACGGGGCCGCCTCAAGGGCCTGGCCGTGGCCGAGGTCACGGGCGAGCCGGGCGGCAAGCTCTCCTGCGGCGGCTGCCACATGCGGCTGCGCCCCCAGGAAGCGGTGGACCTGCTCAAGCCGGAGGGACTGGCGGTCTGCGGCGAGTGCCAGCGGCTCATGTATCTGCGGGTCACGATATTCGGCGCCGCGGAAGCGCCGCAGACCGGTTCATAGAATTTTATCGCCGGACGGAGGATCGCTCCCGTGCCAGCGCAAGCGGGCGCGGGGGAGGAACTTCCGAACTTCACAGGGCAGGGTGCCGGTTCAAAGCCGCGCCGCTAACGCGGCCGGCCATAGGCCGGGAGGCCGGGGCCATATCCCCGGTTTACGGATAGCGCCACAGAGAACATACCGCCCGAAAGGGTAAGGGTGAAAAGGTGCGGTAAGAGCGCACCGCCCGCCGGGCGACCGGCGGGGCAGGGCAAGCCCCACCTGAAGCAAGGCCAAAGCGGCGTCCAGGATGCCCGTCCACCCGCCTCGAGCGGGGACGCCAAGTGGGCCGCTCAGACAAATGATCCTCCATCCGCCTCCGGGCGGGGGACAGAATTCGGGGTACAGTCCGGCGATAAAACAATTCCGGGGACAGTATATTTAATTCCCCGGTCCGGGGCCGTTCGTATGTGGTGATGGGAGTGGAATTAAATATACTGTCCCCGGAAAGGAAGAAAATATGAGCAGCCTTTCGGAGAAGTTCCAGGAATTCAAGTTCTCGGAAGATCCCTCGGCGGTGCCGTGGGAGGACGCTGTGGTCTGGGTCACCGACGACGGCGCCGGCGGCCGCCTTTACGAGTGGCTGCCCGCCGACGAGATACGCCACGTCAGCTGGACCAACGGCATCATCTCGATACTGCCGGCCCGGGATTCCTTCCTGGCCAAGCGCTTCCAGTGCGTGGTGCTGCCCCCGGCCATGGTCTTCGTCGGGATCAACGTGAAGACCTCCAACTGAGCCGGGACGCCGGGAAAAGAAAAGCCCCGGGTTCCCCCCGGGGCTTTCTCGCCGGACGCCGCGCGGTTATTGCGGCAGTATCATGGTGAAAGCCGAGCCTTTCTGCAGCTGCGACTTGACCAGCGCGCGTCCGCCGTGCACTTCGGCCACCTTCCTGACCAGGGCCAGGCCTATGCCCCAGCCTTCCACCTGACCGGTGAAGGACGCCTCCACCTGGTAGAACTTCCCGAAAATATTCTCGTGCTCCTCGCCCGGTATGCCGGGGCCGTTGTCGCCGACCGAAAGCATGACCTTGGCGTCCTTCGCCGCGGCCGAGATCACCACCAGCTTCTCTTTGGCGGGATTGAACTTGACGGCGTTCTCCACCAGGTTCTTAAGCGCGCTCTTTATCAGCCCCCTGTCGCCGCGCACGGAGACGGGTTCCGGTATGGCGATCCTGCAGGCGACGCCGGTCATGTCCAGGCGCTTCCTGGCGGTCTCGGCGACCTCTTTGGCCAGTTCGCCGGCGTCGAAGGAAGAACAGCTTAGCGACGACTGCTCCAGGCTGTCGACGGTGACGAAGTCGAGCAGGCTCTCCACGAGGGAGGTCAGCCTGGCCCCCTGCTTGTATATCGTGCCCGCCGATTTGCGCACTATTTCGGGCATCTCGGAGGAATGGGATTCGTCGGAGAGTATCTGGGCGTAGCCGCTTATCGCGGCCAGCGGCGTCTTGAACTTGTGGGAGATGAGCGAGAGGAAGTTGCGGGCCATCCGCTCTTCCAGCCGCTGGGCCGTGACGTCGGAGAGTATCCAGAGCCAGCCCTCGGTCTCCGGCTCCTCGCCCTCTTTTGGGGTATTGAGCAGGCGTATGGCCGATCCTTCCAGGTAAAGCCGCTTGGGTTTTTCGCGCGCGAAATCGAACTTGGCCGTCCGTTCTGTGGAGGCCATCACCGAATCGTAGGCCTCCTCGCTGCAGAAAGTCCGGAACGCCTCCCGCATATCGGCGAATTTGAACTTCTCGAACTCCAGGAAGAGCCTGGCCGCGTTGTTGGCGATAAGAATCTTGCCGCCGGGATCCGTCAGGATGGCGCCTTCCCTGATCTTCCTGAAGACTATCTCGAGCTTGCCCTTCTCCTCTTTCACGGAGGAGAACAGCCGGGAATTCTCTATCGCTATGGCGGCCTGGGAGGAGAAAGCCTCGAAATTGTTCCTGTCGGTCTCGGTGAAATCGCCGTCGGTCTTGTTTATGGCCTGAACCACGCCGATGACCTTGCCCTTGATGATCATGGGGCAGGTCAGCAGCGAGCGGGTGACGAAGCCGGACTTGGCGTCCACCTTGCCGGAGTGACGGTTGTCGCCGGCCACGTCGTTGGCGATTATGGAGCGGCCTTCCTTGGCGCAGGTGCCGGCCACGCCTTCGCCAAGTTTGAGGCGTATCTTGGCCACGTCCTGCGGGAGCCCGAGGGCCACGTCGAAATAGAGTTCCTGCGTCTTTTCGTCCAGGAGATAAAGGGAGGCGCGTTCGGCGCCCACGACGCGGGAGGCCAGGCGCATGATGGTGGTGAGAAGTTCGGAGATGTCCAGCTTCGACGACAGAAGCCGCGACACCATCACGAGCATCTCAAGGCTTTCCTGGGTTTGCACTATCATTGGAAGAACACCTGGTAAAGTATTTTGTACCTGTTCCGGCTTCCCGCCCCGTCCGGCTTATAGAGATTGTATCCCAGGTCGACCGAAGAAGTCTCCCAGAGCTTCAGCCTCATGCCGAAGACCGCCGAGGACGCCTGCGCGGCCGACTTGAACGATATTCTACTAAATCCGGCGTAAACGTGGCTATCGTAATCGGGCGCCATGTTCCTGGCGAACTGCATCCCGGCCGCCCATTGCGGTTCAGCCGTGACCGGGGCGAAAGCCCCGAAGAAGGAGAGGTCCGAGTGGTCCAGCGAAGGCGCGGGCAGCCCGGTGGCTGAAGGTCCGTCGGCCAGGAAGCCGGCGGCGTGCGCGAGGAAGAAGAACTGGTCGAAGTAGTTCTTCTCTATCTGGACTTCCAGCGCGTAGGAGGAAGGCTCCGCGCGGGCGCCGGCGGCCGTGAGGGTCTTCTGCCTGGCGGCCGCGGCCGAGACGCTCAGGTGTGTATAGCCGTCCGGGCCTTCGTCCGTGACCGGCAGCATCAGTCCGGCCTTGGCGCCCCAGGCCGACGAATCCAGGGGGCCTCTTTCGGGGTAAAAGAAGGGCTTGAGGGTTATCAGTCCTTTGCTGAGATTGAGCATGACCGGCAGCCTGAGCGTCCAGATCTTTTCCGTATAGACGTCGTCGTCGTTGTAAAAGCCCGCGTTAAGGCCGGTGACCCAGCGCGAGCCTGGCTTGAAGAAGAGTGTGCCCGAAGTTTTCTGGAGCCCTCCGTCGCCGAAGGTGTGGTCGGCGTCCACCCACCAGGCGGAAGCCGTGCCGGCGGCCGGCAGGAGGAGCAGAAGCGAGAGGAGGGCTTTCATTCCGCTTAATTATTATATAAATGGGCTGTCATTGCAATAGAAAGACCCCCGGCGCGGACGCCGGGGGTCTTGAGGCCGCCTGACGGAACGCCGCGGTCAGTTCTTCCCGGCGAAGAGGAAGAAATACTGAAGGAAGTCGTAGAGGCCGCAGTTTACCAGCGTGACGTCCACGGGGGCGCGGTTCATGCCGCCGGTAAGCCTGCCCGAGATCTTGTCGAAGGTCAGGTCCACGGGCGCATGGCCGGCGTAGCCGGTCAGTTCGACCGTGTTTTCCCCGGCCTGCCCTTCCTTCATGTCGAAAGTTATTTTCACCGGCGCGTTGTTCATATGCCCGGTCAGTTCGCCTTTCTTCCAGTCCGC
>JAVVFK010000249.1:0-3384 GCA_032251015.1 Elusimicrobiales bacterium | reverse complement strand
GGGTTACTCTAACAATAGGTTTTCAGGCTTGTCAAATTCCCGTCCGGACCGTTCCCCCGGGGCGCAAATTGTTATAATTTTCACGGGGGAATATCCCCGCGAAATGAGAAAAAAACGCTCTCTCGGGCTGGAACTTTCCGCCAGGGTCTCCCTGGAGGCCACGCTGCGCGCGGCCAGGATGATGGCCGCCGGCGAGGATGAATTCCTGGCGTTGGAGCGGGCGGTGGAAGAGGACCCGCTTTTTAAAAAACTTATCCGCCCGCCGGGCGGCGCGTCCCCGGCCGTCAGGCGCCGCAGGCAGGGCGGGGTGAATTTCGCCTGGAGCCGCGCCCTGGGCCAGGAACTTAGCGCGGACCCCGGCGATATCCCAGCCGGGGGCCTGCTGGAGGGGCGCGAAGCCGTTTTAACCCTCATAAAGCGCATGGGGCCCGGCAATTTCGAGAAGTATTTCCTTTCCGACGAGGCCGTTCCGTCGGCGGAGGCCGCCGCCGCCTGCGGTCTGGCCCCGGCCGAGTTCGCCGAAGTCAGGGCTTTCACCGCCTCATTCCTGGCCGCGCATGAAAGGCTGCAGCTGCGCAGCGTCTCCCGGCCTTTCGCCGCCGTTGCGGCCGTCGTCGCGGGGCCCCGCGGTCCGGAGATCTCCTATCTTTCCTCACGCTACGCGCGGGGGACATACGACGTGGACCTGGCCGCGCTGCGCGGCCTGGGGACTTCCGGCCTGATCTCGGCCGCCGAAAAAAAACGCCTCCGGCCGCTGCTGGCCGCCCTGCGGTCGCTCAACAGCAAGAAGCGCGGCCTGACGCTGCTGCTGCCGGCCCTGGCCGAGCGCCAGGCCGATTTCCTGCTGGGCCGTATCCCGTCGCCCCGCCCTTTGTCCATGACGGACCTTGCCGCCGACCTGGGCATGAGCGCCGGCAGCGTCTCGCGGCTCGCCGCCGGGCGCAGCCTGCTGATGCCTTCCGGGGAGGAGATCGCGCTGCGGGCGCTCTTCTCGGGCAAGGGCGCCCGCTCGATTGACAGGATAAGGGATATATTGATACAAAAAGGCGGGGACAGGCTGACCGACGACGAGGTGACGGTCCGGCTGCGCGAAAAATACGGGCTTAAGCTCTCCCGCCGTACGGTCAACCATTACAGGGGACGTATCTGAAAAGAACCGAATCACAACAGCACGCGCTGCAGCGCAGCCTTTTCCGGTCGGTCTTCGAAGAGTCGACCGAGCGGTTCCTGGTCCTCGACGCCGGCGGCGTCATCAGGCTGGCCAATAACAGCGCCCTGGACCTGCTCGGCTACAAGGACGAGGACGTCATCGGCAAGAGCGTCTCCACGCTCGTCCTGGAAAAGGACGCCGACGAACTGGAAGGATTCCTGAAAGCGGTGGCCGAAAGCGGCGAACTGCGCAACTACAAGTTCTATTTCCTCACCTCGCGCCAGAGCATAATCCGCCTCTTCATCAGCATAAAAGCGCTGCGCGGAGACGACGGGGGGCTGGAGGGTTTCCGGCTGGCGCTTTCGCTGGTCTATCCCGACGAGTGGGCCGCCCTGCGCGACCCCCATTTCTTCCAGGGCGTGGCCAGGAAACTCGGGCGCCTTACCTCCGTGGGCCAGCTGACCTCCATCTTCGCCCACGACATCAAGAACCCGCTGCACGTCATACTTTCCACCGCCGAGCTTATGCTCTCCTCGGGCGAACTGCCGGCCGAGTCCCGCGAGAGCCTGGAGCTCATAGAGCGCAACGCCCAGCGCGCCTCGCGCATAGTCAAGACCCTGCTCGATTTCTCGCGCAGCGGCATCTGCCAGCTGCGCCCCTGCTCCGTCAACGAGATAGCCGAGCACTGTATAGGGCTTCTCGCCAGTTCGCTTAAGACCTCCCGGGTCTCGGTGAAGAAGGAACTGGGGCCGGTCCCCATGGTCTTCCTGGACCCGCATTACCTCAACAGCGTGGTCTACAATCTGCTCAACAACGCCGCGGAGGCCCTCGGCCCCGACGGGGGGGAGATAGTAGTCGCCTCCGGCGTGAAAGAACCGGGCGAAGTCTGCCTGCGGATAACGGACGACGGCCGCGGCATGGATCCCGGCGTGCTTTCGTCGATATTCCAGCCTTTTTTTACCACCAAGGAGAACGGCACCGGGCTGGGACTCTATCTGGCCAGGCAGGTCATGAACGAACACAGCGGCCGCATCACCCTGGATTCGAGGCCCGGCAAGGGCACTTCGGTGACGCTCTGCTTCACCAAGCTCGCCTGAACCGCGCCGCCGCACTACTATGTCAAACTTCCTCGTGATAGAAGACGACGCAGACGCCCGCAAGGCCCTCAAGGCCGTGCTCGGCTCGCGCAAGCACACCCTGGAGGAGGCCTCGAGCGGCGAAGAAGGCCTGCGCATGGCGGAATCGTCCGCGCTGGACGCCGTTCTGCTGGACCTGGTGCTCGGCGACATGGACGGCCTCACCGTCCTGGAGAAGCTTAAGACGGACGATCCCTCCCTTCCCGTCATAATCCTGACCGGCCATGCCGACGTGCACAGCGCCGTCAGGGCCATGAAGCTGGGAGCGGCCGATTACCTTGTAAAACCTTTCACTAACGAAGAGCTCCTGCTGGTGGCCGAGCGGGCCGCCAGGGACAGGCGCTTCCACCGCGAGCTGGAGGCGCTGCGCAGCCATGTCGCGGGGTTTTACGGGGCCGACGTCTTCGTCGGAGACAGCCCCGCCGTTAAGGCCGTGGAGAAACTGGTCTCGCAGGTCGCCGGAACGGAACTGACCGTTATACTCAGCGGCCCTTCCGGCGCCGGCAAGGAGGTATGGGCGCGGCGCATACACGCGCTCAGCTCCCGCCGCAACAATCCTTTCGTCGCGCTCGACTGCGGCGCGCTGCCCGAGAACCTGGTGGAGAGCGAACTGTTCGGCTATGAGCGCGGCGCTTTCACCGGCGCCGACAGGCCGCGCGCGGGACTCTTCGAGACCGCCTACGGCGGCACGCTTTTCCTCGACGAGGTCTCCAACCTGGAGGTGCAGACCCAGGCCAAGCTGCTGCGCGTTCTGCAGGAGCGCCGCATCCGCCGCCTCGGGGGCAAGAAGGACATCCCCGTCGACGTGCGCATCATCACGGCTACGAACAAAGACCTGCGGTCCTCCATAAAGGACGGCTCTTTCCGCGAGGACCTGTATCACCGCCTCAATGAGTTCTCCATAACCCTGCCCTCTCTGCGCGAGCGCGCGGCGGACATACGCCCGCTGGCGATGTATTTCCTGAAAGAGGCCAATACGGGCCTCAAGAAAAATGTGGCCGGCATAAGCCCGGACGCGCTGGAGGCGCTGGACTCCTACGCCTGGCCGGGGAATATCCGCGAGCTCAAGAACGTCGTTACCCGGGCGGTGCTGATGGC
>JAVVFK010000248.1:0-3403 GCA_032251015.1 Elusimicrobiales bacterium | reverse complement strand
GTGACGGTGCCGACCGGCTTCTGTATGATAGTGCGGCTTACCACCGCGCCCTGGTCGTAGCCGACCAGGTCCTTGGCCTTCAGGGCCTTGCCCCGCAGATCTTCTTTCTTTTCTTTGCCGATCTTCATTTGATCCTCCATCATATCCCGCACTTTATTCCGGGGACAGTATACTTAATTCCGGCGCGCCGTCCGCCGGCGTACCGGCGGACGGCCCCCGCTCAATGCTTATGGGCGGCCGGTTCTTCTTCGGCCGCGGCGTGGTGCCCTCCGCCGTGCACGGCGTTCTTCACTCCCTCTACGTAATGCATGAACTCCACGTAGGCGGCCACATAAGCCCGCCCTTGCTCCACGCTCCGGCCGGCCGTCTTTTTGAGCTCCATCACATGCCCGAACTTCTCTGCTATGGAACGTTCGGCGTGCCCGGCTATCATGCCGGCGAGCTCTTTTATGTCGCCCTTTTCCACCGAGGCGTCCAGCTTCTTCACTATTTCCTCGGCGGAACCGGCCGGCTTAAGCCCTGTATAAGGCGCGCCTTCCCCGGCTCTGTGCACGCGCACCAGCGTCTCGAAGAACCAGGTATCTGCCAGTTCCGCGGCCTTCGCCCCCATTTTGCGCACTCCCAGCGTCTTCGCGAAGGCCTCCCTTATCGCCGCCTCGTCGTCCGCCCGGACCCAGGCCAGCACCCCGTCGGGATTGCCGCTCTCCAGGGCCGTCCGCGCGGCCACCACCACCGGGCCGTCCAGCGAGTCGCAATGCGCGCCGGCCAAACCCGTCGAAACAACAAACACGAACAACGTCACTAATGTCTTTTTCATAATTCCCTCCGTTATTTCCGATTTAAGTACTCGTTCTCCATTTTCTCAAGCATCGCGTGGAACTCCTCGTGCCTGCCCCCGCCTATTTCCTCGATTTCAATTTTTTCGAACCGTGCCAGCATGGCCGCGTCCGTCTCCGTGCTAAGGCACTTCTCCGCCATCGGATAAAGGACACTGTCCTCCTTGCTGATATGCTCCCGGAGCAGCTCTATATAACCTCTCGCGTTCTCGAGAATAGTCCCGGCGGCTCCCTTCGCCCCGGCCTCGTATGCGGTTATCCCGGACACCAGCCCCTTCACGTAAGACCGGCCGGCCTCGTGTTCGGACAGCATGGCGCCGATAGGCCCGCCCTCGCGCGGCACCCCGGCTTTTTCCATCTCCGGGAACAGCACTGTCTCTTCCTTGGCGTGGTGGCACCGGTCGGCGAACTCCTTGATAAAAGCCGCCATATCCTGCAGGTGCGCCGTCGGCACTTTCTCGCCGCGTTCAAGCCTGGCGCACATTTTCTCCAGTATCTCCAGGGCCGACTTTATGCCCTCATGCTCGGCCGACAGTTCTTCAATGCTTTTCATCACCCCTCCTTTAACCGCTTCGTTTACATCCCAATCCCCGAAGAACCTCAATTCAGCGTCTGTCTGAATCGTTTATAAGCCACCGTCCCGCTCGCCGCGGCCATCAGCGCCAGCGCCGTCATGTTGTAAGCGAAAGCGGACGGGTCCCCGCCCTTGAGCAGGATATTGCGAAGCAGCGTGGTGAAATAATAGAGCGGGTTTAGATACACCGCCGGCTTGAGCAGCGCGGGCATGTTCTCCACCGGGTACATTATACCGCTCATCAGCACGGCCGGGAAGAGGAAGATGAATCCCCCCATCATCGCCTGCTGCTGGCTGCGGGAGATGGTGGAGATCATGGTGCCTATCCCCACCGTGGTTATGACGAAAGCCAGCGCCGCGGCCAGGAGCTTCCACATCTCGCCGCGGACCGGCACGCCGAAGAGAACGAAGCCGGCGGCCACCACCAGCGACGCGTTGATCAGCCCCAGCGCCACGTAGGGGACGATTTTGCCGAGCAGTATCTCGTAATTCTCCAGCGGGGCCGACACTATGGTCTCGAAAGTGCCGATCTCGCGCTCGCGGGTGAGCGACATGCTGGTGAGGATTATCGTTACGATACAGACTATCATGCCCATCACGCCGGGCACCATGAAGACCGGCGACTCCATCTCCGGGTTGTAGATGATGCGAACGTCGAACGAGAAAGGCGCGGGAGCGCGGGAAACTCCCGCCTCGGCCGCGGCGTGCCTTGTGAAGAGGGTGCGCGCGTAGGCCTCCACGCTGCGGGCGCGCGTGACGTTGGTGCCGTCGGACAGCAGCTGCACGGCGCCCCGGCCGCGCGCGGCGGCGCGCGCGAAACCCTCCGCCGGGAAGACCAGTACCGCGTCGGCGGCGCCCGATTCCACCAGGTCCGCCGGGGCGCGCCCCTCGGCGGCGACCGGCAGGAACCAGCCGGAGGAGGTGAAGCGCTCCGTCAGGCGGCGCGCCGCGGCGTCGGAAGGAGAGTGCACCGAGGCCAGCTTTATGTTCTTTATTTCGCTGGAGAGCGCCAGGCCGAATACCGTCATCTGCAGCAGCGGCATGACGAAGAGCATCAGTCTCATCCGCGGGTCCCGCAGGACCTGCGCGAATTCCTTGCGTATAAAAGCGAGCAGCGTCCTTTTCATGGTTCCAGGTCCGTCTTGAATTTTTTAAAGGCGGCGGCCAGCAGCAGCGAACACAGCCCCCCCAGCGCCAACAGCGGCAGGATGAGGTCGGCCGCCCCGGCCCCGCGTATGGTGACGCCGCGCGCTATCTCCATGAACCACCTCGGCGACAGTATCATGGTGAAATACCTGAAGAAAGCGGGCATACTCTCCACCGGGAAGATGAACCCCGAGAGCAGCAGCGAGGGCAGCAGGCCGCTTATCATCGAGAGCTGCATGGCCAGCGGCTGCTGCCGCGTGACCACCGAGATGACTATCCCCTGCGAGAGGCAGGCCAGCGCGAACAGCAGCGTGCCGGAGAGGAACAGCAGGTGGCTGCCGCGGAAAGGCACGCTGAAACCGAAGCGCGCCACCATGTTCACGAAGAAGACGCCCGCCAGCACCAGCGCCACGTAAGGGGCTATCTTGCCGGCTATTATCTCGGCCGGGCGCAGCGGGGTCGAGAGCAGCAGTTCCATCGAGCCGTTCTCCCACTCCCGGGCCACGGTGAGCGCCGTCATCAGTATGGAAAGCAGGCCGATTATGATTACCGCCAGGCCGGGGATGACGAACCAGCGGCTGTTGAGTTCCGGGTTGTACATGTAGCGGGTCACCAGCGGCGCTGGGTCGTCCGGCGCCGGCGCGCCGGTCTTGCGCAGCGCCGCGGCGGTTATCCCCGGGAGATAGCCCAGCACGGCCTGGGCCTTTGAATTATCGGTGCCGTCGACTATAAACTGCGCCTCCGCCGGAGCGCCGCCGCTGACCGGGGAAGACGAACTCGGAATCGAGGCCGCGCTGCGCCTCAAGGATGGCAAGAGCCTCATCAGAAAGCGGCACGCGGTGTTCAC
>JAVVFK010000247.1:0-3405 GCA_032251015.1 Elusimicrobiales bacterium | reverse complement strand
GCCCAGGCGCAGGATATCGGCGCGCAGCCCGGAGGCGTTGGCATACTCCAGGACGGCCGAACCGAAACCCGTTTCCAGCGCGTTGTCCTCCACGGTGAGCAGGCGTCCGCCGGAAGCCTCGAGCATCTCCCGCACGCAGCCGCCGTCGAGGGGCTTGATGAAGCGCATATCGGCCACCCCGGCGTCTATGTCCCTCTCCGCCAGGAGCTCCGCCGCGCGCATGGCGGGATGGACGCGGTTGCCGACCGCCAGTATCGAAAGGTCCTTTCCCCGGCGCAGGACGCGGCCCTTCCCCGCCTCCAGTATCGCCGGCTCAGGGTCCAGGGGGACGCCGACGGCCCTGCCGCGGGGATACCGCAGCAGGACGGGGGCGTTCAGATGGAGAGCGGTCTTGAGCATATGCTGCAGCTCGTTCTCGTCGGCGGGGGCCATGACGGTCACGCCCGGCAGCATGCGGAAGAGACCCAGATCGAAGACGCCGTGATGGGTGGGGCCGTCCTCGCCCACTATCCCCGCGCGGTCCATGGCGATGACCACGGGGAGCTTCTGCAGCGCGATATCGTGCATGACCTGGTCGAAAGAACGCTGCATGAACGAGGAATAGATAGCGACGACGGGCTTGAGGCCCTCGCAGGCCATGCCGGCCGCGAAGGTGACGGCGTGCTCCTCGGCTATGCCCACGTCGTAATAGCGGCGCGGGTACTTATCGCGGAAGGCGTCGAGGCCGGTACCCTCCGGCATCGCCGCCGTTATCGCAGCTATGCGGCGGTCGTCCTTGGCCAGCTTCAGCAGCGTGTCGGAAAAAACTTTCGTATAGGTGGGCACGCCGGAGCAGTCCTTCTTGCCGTTGGCCAGGCCGGTCTCCACGTCGAAGCAGCCCGTGCCGTGGAAATCTATGGGCTGATCCTCGGCCGGCTCGTAGCCCTTGCCCTTCTTGGTGACGACGTGAAGCAGGACCGGTCCCTTGAGTTCCTTGAGGTAGCCCAGCACTTCCACGAGCTCCGCCGTATTGTGACCGTCTACGGGGCCGAAATAGGAGAAGCCCATCTCCTCGAAGATCATGCCCGGGAAGAAGAGCACCCGGGCGCGCTTGGCTATCCTGAGCATCCTCTTGCCCCAGAACTGGAAGCGGTTGAGGAACAGCTCGGCCTTCTTGCCGGCGTCGCGCACCGTGCCCAGGGTCAGGAGCTTGGTCAGTATCTTGCCGAACTGGCCGACGCGGCGGCTTATGAACATCTGGTTGTCGTTAAGGACCACCAGCATGTCCGTGCCGGCCTGGCCGATGTTCTGCATGGCTTCCCAGGCCATGCCGCCCGTCATGCAGCCGTCGGCGACCACCGCGACCACCTTGAAGTCGTCGCGGTTATGGTCCCGGGCCACCGCCAGGCCGGCGGCGGCGGACAGCGCCGTGGAAGCGTGGCCGGCGCCGAAAGCGTCGTGTTCGGATTCGTGGCGTTTGAGGAAGCCCGAGAGCCCCCCCTTCTGGCGTATCGTGGAGAAGCCGTCGGCGCGGCCGGTAAGTATCTTGTGGGCGTAGGCCTGGTGGCCGGTATCGAAAACGATCTTATCCTCGGGCGTTTCGTATATGTAATGAAGCGCGGTGATCAGGTCGGCGGCGCCCAGGCTCGAGGCCAGGTGCCCGCCCGTCCGGCTGACGCCCTGTATCATCAGGGCCCGGACCTCGGCCGCCACGCGCGGGAGGTCGTCCACCGGTATTTTTTTGAGGTCCCTTGGGCTTTTTATTCCGGACAATAGTTCCATTTTCCCCTCTGTCAGCGGTCGCGCTCTGCGAAGAAATCGGTGAGCGAGTGAAATACTCCGGTGCGGCGGCCGAAAGGCCGCAGCTTCGACTTGGCCTGCCTCACCAGCGCGCGCAGCCGGCGGCGCGCGCCCTCCACTCCGTAAAGGGAGGCGTAAGTAAGTTTCCCGTTCCGGGCGTCGCTGCCGCTTTTGCCGAGCTTGCGCTTATCGCCGGTCACGTCGAGAATGTCGTCGGCGGCCTGGAACACCAGTCCCAGCTTAAGGCCGAACTCCGACAGGGCCCGGTACTCCCGGGCGGGAGCTCCCGCCAGCGCCGCGCCCATCTCGAGCGAGGCGGCGATGAGATCGGCGGTCTTGTGAAGATGGATGTAGCCGAGGAGCCTGGCGGCGCGGGCTCCGGCGCCGCCTTTTTTAGAGAGGAAGCCTTCCGCCTCGAGGTCCGCCGACTGACCGGCCACCATGCCGGAAGCCCCGGCGCGGGCCGCGAGGACGGACGCCGCTTTAAGAACGCGCGCGGCGGGGATCTTCCTTGACTCGCAGGAAGCCAGAACGGTAAAAGCGCTGGTCAGGAGAGCGTCGCCGGCCAGTATGGCCCCGGCCTCCCCGAAGACCATGTGGCAGGTCGGCTTGCCGCGGCGCAGGTCGTCGTCGTCCATAGCGGGCAGATCGTCGTGGACCAGCGAATAGGTGTGGACCATTTCCAGCGCACAGGCGGCCGGAAGGACGTCGCGGAAGCGCCCGCCGAAAAGTTCATAGGCGGCTCCCAGGAGGACGGGGCGTATGCGCTTGCCGCCGGCGTCCAGGGTATAGAGCATCGCGGCGCGAAGGGGCGGATGGACGGAAGGCAGGCCCTTCACCGCGGAGGCCAGCGCCCGGTCGACCAGCGCGGCCCGCGGCGCTATATAAGAAGATATATCCATGCGAAGAAAAATTATAGCAAAAGGCGGCCCCGAAGAAGGCGGCGGGTTCCCTTACCAGACGGCCTGCAGCCCTATGCGGCTGGTGGAACCCAGCTCCCCGTAACCGATGCTGGCGTAATCCACGCGGACCCCTTTAAGGAAACCGCTTTCGGTGAACTTATCGAAATTGAAGCCGAAGCCCACCGCGCTCCCGGAGCCGGCGTTGTCCACGTTCCTGAAGCCGGCCCGGACCTGGAGGAACCGCAGTATGTCCACTTCCAGGCCGAAGGATCCGTAATACTTCGCGTCGCGGTACTTGACCGCGTCGGCGGCCAGCGTGAAGACCATCAGGTCCTTGACCGTGTGAAAATCCTTGGCGACGCCGAAGCGGTAGGACCTGGGCAGAGCGGCGGACTCCGCGTAAAAATCCTGCGAGGTCCCCAGGTTCAGCGCCGACGCCCCGAACTGCACCCGGCCCGGCAGCACCAGCATGACCCCCGCGTCGGCCGCCCAGGCGGCGGAAGACTCGTCGTCGAGTTCCTCCATTATGCGCTTCAGCGTGACGCCGGCCGCGAAGCGGTAGGCCTTGGGGCGGTAGTCCCGCACCTTCTCCACGCGCGTCCAGCTCGGCGGTATTATCATCGGATCGATCATGCCGATGTCGGAAGGAAAATTGGGCCAGGACCGCGCGAAGGTGACCGCCGCGACGCGGTGGGACGTCCCGGTCTCGCCTATGATCTGGTCG
>JAVVFK010000246.1:0-3446 GCA_032251015.1 Elusimicrobiales bacterium | reverse complement strand
ATGTTCATAATCTCCTTCCTTTTCCTGGCCTGGCGCAGGAAGGTCAACGTCTACCAGGAATTCATCGAGGGGTCGAAGGAAGGGTTCCACGTGGCCGTGGGCATCATTCCCTACCTGGTGGCCATGCTGGTCGCCATAGGCGTCTTCCGGGCCTCGGGCTCGCTGGACCTGCTGGTGTCCGGCGTGGGCAAGGGGCTGGGCTGGATGGGGTTCAATACCGATTTCATCGGCGCGCTGCCTACGGCGTTCATGAAGCCGCTCAGCGGCAGCGGCGCGCGCGCCATGATGGTGGAAGCCTTCAATCACTACGGGGTGGATTCCTTCACCGGCCGGCTGGCCGCGACGTTCCAGGGTTCCACCGAGACCACTTTCTACACCATAGCCGTCTATTTCGGCGCCGTGAACGTGCGCAATACGCGCTACACCGTGACGGCGGGCCTGCTCTCCGAGCTGGCCGCGATAATAGCCGGCGTCTTCGTCGCGAGGATATTCTTCGGGGTCTGAGCCGCGGCGGCGGGTTCCGCGGGAAAACCGACTGAGGGGACCGGGCCAGGACGGACCGCGCGGCTCAACGCCGCCGCCGGGAACGGCCCGGCGTTCCGCGGCTCGCGGCCTTACGGCGTTCTTTCGCGGGGGGCTTTCCCAGCTCGAAGACGCCGTGCAGTGTACGCACGGCCGTCCGGGCGTGCGCGGCCGCTATCAGGCAGGACACCTTTATGTCGGAGGTGTTCACCATGTACACGCTTATGCCCTCGCGGGCCAGGGCCGTGAACATCCTCGAGGCCACGCCGCTGTGCAGCCGCATGCCGGCCCCCACTATCGAGAGCTTGACCAGGCCGGCGCGCACCGCGCAGGAGCTGCCGGGATAGCGGGCGGTTATCTTCCCGGCCGCCTTTTTCGCGGCGGGGAGATCGGCGGAGGCGCAGGTGAAAGAGACCGAGGCGGGCCTTCCGTCCCCGGCGGCGTCCTCCACTATCATGTCGATGTTAACCTCGTCCCCGGCTATGGTCCTGAATATCCCGGCCAGGATGCCGGGGCGGTCGGGCACGCCGGCCAGCGAGACTTTCGCCTGGTCCTTGTCGCAGACTATCCCCGAGACGGCGGCGTATTCCATGAGTTCCTCCTCGGGCACCACCTCGGTGCCCGGGTTGAAATTGAGCGACGAGCGCACTACCAGCGGCAGGCCGTTGCGGCGCGCCATCTCCACGCAGCGCGGGTGCAGGACCTTGGCCCCCAGGTAGGACATCTCCAGCATCTCCTCGTAGGCCACTTTAGGCAGCTTGCGGGCGTCCGGGCATACCGCCGGGTCGGCCGTGAAGATGCCGTCCACGTCCTTGTAGAACTCGACGCGGTCGGCTTTGAGCGCCACTCCCAGCGCGACCGCGGTGATGTCCGAGCCGCCGCGCCCCAGCGTGGTTATCTCGCCCTCGCGCGTCACTCCCTGGAAGCCAGCCGCCACCACTATAGTGCCGGAGCGCAGGGCGCCGAGAGTCAGTTCCGTGTTCACGGATTCGATCCGGGCGCGGGAGAAGGCCCCCGTGGTGGTTATCTGCACCTGGTGGCCCAGCAGCGAAACGGCGGGACGGCCGCGCTCCTCTATGGCCAGCGCCAGCAGCGCGCTGGTGACCTGCTCGCCAGTGGCCAGCAGGACGTCGAACTCGCGCCCCGCGCTTTTGCGGGAGACCGACCTGCCGAGGGCCGTGAGGCGGTTGGTCTCGCCGGCCATGGCCGAGACCACGACGACCATCTTGTCTCCGCGCGAAGCGGCGCGGATGACCCGCCCGGCGACCGCGCGTATGCGCTCTATGCCGCCGACCGAGGTGCCGCCGTATTTCTGTATTATGAGGGCCATAAGCCGGCGGATATTCTCCCAAATGGCGGGGTCCTTGGCAACAGCCCGGCGGGGTTCCAAGCGGATATTAAAAAGGTAGAATTACCGTTGTAAGCCGGAAGGTTTCATGGGAAAAAAAGGAAAAAAAACCGCGGGCCGGGCTTGTTCGGCGCTCTCGCCCGAGAGCCGGTTCCGCCGTATGGCCGAGGGCCTGCGCCGGGAATATTTCTTCTATTGCCACGGTCCCGACGGCGTTTTCCAGTACGTGAGCCCCTCCGTGCGCAATATACTCGGCTATACCGTGCCCGAGTTCCTCCGGAATTACGAAAGTTACCTGGTGCCCGGTCCCGCCGCGCGGGAAGTGCGCCGCCGCACCGCGCTGAGCCTCAAGGGCGTCCGCCAGCCTCCCTATGAGGTGAGGACGCGGCATAAGAACGGGTCCGTCCGGACGCTGGAGGTCCTGGAGATCCCGGTCCAGGCCGGCGGCCGCGTGGTCGCCGTGGAGGGGATCGCCCGCGACGTTACGGAACAGAAACGGGCCCAGGCCGCGCTGGCCGCCCACGACCGCGAGATGACGGCCCAGGCGGCCCTTATCCTGCGCTCTTCCGGCGACGGCATAATCGGCGTGGACCGCGCGGGAGCCGTCACTTTCATGAACGAGGCGGCGGAGAAGATGCTTGGCTGGGGCCTGGCGGGGCTAAAGGGCAGGCAACTGCACCGGGCCGTCCATTCCCGGCGTCCCGACGGGACCCCCTACCCGGAGAAGGACTGCCCGATGAGCGCCGCGCTGCGGCGCGGCAGGGCCGGCCGCGTCGAGGACGAGGTCCTCTGGCGCAGGGACGGCTCCCCTCTGCCCGTTTCCTATTCGGTGAGGCCGATAATAAAGGAGGGGGTCCGGGCCGGCGCGGTGATAACTTTCCGGGACGTCACGGAGCGCAAACGCCTGGAGGAGATGCGCGAGTTCCTTACGCATTCCATAGTGCACGACCTCAACAATCCCCTGACCTCCATAATGGCCGGCACCGAGATGGCCGCCGAATGCCCGGGGCATCTGCCCAACTGCGCCAACCGCGAGCATCTCGCCGTGGTTTCCGAGGCCGCCGCCGAGATGCGCGGGATGATCTCGGATATACTCGATATCAGCCGCATGGAGCGGGGCGGGATGCGCCTTGTCCGCCGGGACTGCTCCCCGGCGGAACTGCTCGCGGAAACGGCGGGTTCCATGGCCTACTCGGCCCGGCATACTTCCCGCTCGGTCTCCGCGGCGGCCGCGCGGGGTCTGCCCGGCATAGAGGCCGACGCGCGCGTGCTTAAGAGGGTCCTGGAGAACCTTGCGGCAAACGCGCTGCGCTACGCGCCGCAGGATACGACGGTGAAACTTTCCGCGGCCGCCGCGAGCGGCGGGGCGGTGAGGTTCTCGGTATCGGACGAGGGCCCCGGCGTGGACAGCGCCCACCTCGGGCGCATATTCGACAAGTATTTCCAGTCCGATCCTGCCGCCGCCGGCACGCGGTCGGGCAAGGGCATAGGCCTGGCCTTCTGCCGGCTGGCGGTGGAGGCGCACGGCGGCCGCATCTGGGCCGAGAACCTGCGCCCGAAGGGTTTCGCGGTGCGG
>JAVVFK010000245.1:0-3458 GCA_032251015.1 Elusimicrobiales bacterium | reverse complement strand
TATTATAAGCACGGCGTCTATTACGAGGATTTCCTGACCGAATTCCTGCTGGGCAGGCTCGGTCTCACGGACGGGGATATCGTTATGGACGTCGGAGCGAATATCGGCTGGTTCTCGCTGGTCCTGTCCACCGGGGCGAGGCCCGCGGTCTACGCTTTCGAGCCGGCGGCGCGGAGTTACAGGCTGCTTTGCGAGAATATCCGGCTCAACGGTAAGACCAACGTCGTTCCCGTCAATATGGCCGTCGACGCCGCCGCCGGCAGGAAGGCGTTGTTCCTATACAAGGACTGCAACCAGGGGCGCCATTCTTTGATAAAAGCGCCTAAACATGTGGCGAGTGTTGAAGTGGATTCCACGACCCTCGACGATTTCATGTCCCGCAACGATATGACGGACCGGGCCGTTAAATTCATCAAGATCGATACCGAGGGCAATGAGCTGAACGTCTTGAAAGGGGCCGAGAAGACGCTGCCTAGGGTGGCCAACATCCTTTCCGAATTTACGCCCGCCCTTGTGAGCCGCGGCGGCCAGGATCCGGCGGAGTACGCGGGGTTACTCGGCCGGCACGGTTTCAAGGGGTACGAAGTCTCCATGGACGGGGCCTTGTCGGAGGCCGACTTCGGGCGTATGCTGGCCGAGCCGGCCAGGGCTTACAGTATCTTCTGGACCAGGAATTGACCCTTTCTTAGGGAGGCGGGGCTTGTCCCCGCAGGTCCGGGCCCCGGGTTTACAGGCCCGGGGCCTGTTTTTGCTATAATAAGATTCATTCGGTAGCGGTTTTAAGGGATTTCGCGGTCAATTCCCAATGATAAGGAGATACAAATGGCTGTTAAGATTGGCATAAACGGTTTCGGACGCATAGGCAGGCTGGTGGCGCGCGCGATACTCGCCCGCAAGGCCGGCGATATGGAACTGGTGGCGGTCAATGACCTCACCGATTCCAAGACCAACGCGCACCTGCTCAAGTACGACTCGGTGCACGGCCGCCTGGACAGCGAGATAAAGGCCACCGGCGACGACGAGATCTCCGTGGACGGCAGGAAGATAAAGGTCTTCAAGGAAAAGGACCCGGCCGCCATTCCGTGGAAGAGCCTGGGCGTGGACATAGTGGTGGAAGCCACCGGCCTGTTCACCATCAAGAAGGACGGCGTCAACAAGAAGGGCAAGGAAGTTAAGGGCGCCGAGAACCATATCACCAAGGGCGGCGCCAAGAAGGTCATCATCTCGGCCCCCGCGCAGGGCGAGGACCTGACCATCGTGCTGGGCGTCAACGAGGAGAAGTACGACCCCAAGACCCACCACGTGGTCTCCAACGCCTCGTGCACCACCAACTGCCTGGCGCCTTTCGCCAAGGTGCTCCAGGACAACTGGGGCATAGAGAAGGGCCTGATGACCACCATCCACGCCTACACCAACGACCAGAAGGTGCACGATATGGCGCACAGCGACCTGCGGCGCGCCCGCGCGGCCGCGATCAGCATGATCCCGACCTCGACCGGCGCGGCCAAGGCCATCGCCCTGGTCATGCCCGAGCTCAAAGGCAAGCTGGACGGCTTCGCCATCCGCGTGCCCACCCCCAACGTGTCCGTCGTCGACCTGACCGTGACGCTCTCCAAGCCGGCCACCGCCGAGGAGATCAACGCGGCGATCAAGAAGGCCGCCGAGGGCCCGATGAAAGGCATCCTGGACTACGTCGAGGAGCCGCTGGTCAGCATAGACTTCAACCACTCGCCGGCCAGCTCCAGCGTGGACGCCCAGAGCACCAAGGTCATAGGCGGCAACTTCGCCAAGGTCCTGGCCTGGTACGACAATGAGTGGGGCTATTCCTGCCGCGTGGTCGATCTCATCGACTACATGGTCAAAAAAGGCCTCTAAGAGTTTCATCCGGGAGTCGGGTGGCGCCTTACGGCGCGCGGACCCTAAGACTCCCGGGAAGTGCAGTAACGGCCGATCGGCGGGGGACACCATGCAGCATGGTGTCCCCGTATCGCCTGCCCC
This sequence comes from Elusimicrobiales bacterium, assembly GCA_032251015.1. Taxonomy (GTDB): domain Bacteria; phylum Elusimicrobiota; class Elusimicrobia; order Elusimicrobiales; family UBA9959; genus UBA2231. The sequence goes on along the minus strand of JAVVFK010000245.1, from coordinate 1,460 downwards.
CGGGCCGGCCGCGCAAGGAGCAACTATGGCCAAGAAGAAAGTGCTTATAATGGGAGCCGCCGGCCGCGACTTCCATAACTTCAATGTATACTACCGCGAAAACCCCGATTACGAGGTTGTCGCCTTCACCGCCTACCAGATACCCAATATCGCCGGGCGCAAGTATCCCAAGGAACTTTCCGGCAAGCTCTATCCCAACGGTATCCCGATATTCGAAGAGAAGGAGATGCCGGAGCTGATAAAGAAGTTCAAGGTGGACGAAGTGGTCTTCGCCTACTCCGACGTGAGCTTCAATACCGTCATGGCGAAGGGCTCGCTGGCCCTGGCCTGCGGAGCGGACTTCAAACTGCTCTCGGGCGATCATACCTATATAAAGTCGAAGAAGCCCGTGGTGGCCGTCTGCGCGGTGCGCACCGGCTGCGGCAAGAGCCAGACCACGCGCGCCATAGCCGGCATGCTCAAGGATATGGGCAAGAAGGTGGTGGCGATACGCCATCCCATGCCCTACGGCGACCTGGTGGCCCAGACCTGCCAGCGCTACGCGACGCTGGAGGACCTGACCAAGCACAAGTGCACCATCGAGGAGATGGAGGAGTACGAGCCGCACATAGCCGCGGGCGTGATAGTTTACGCCGGCGTGGACTACGGCAAGATCCTCGAGGAGGCCGAGAAAGAGGCCGACGTGATACTCTGGGACGGCGGCAATAACGACCTGCCGTTCTACGCCCCGGACCTGCACGTGGTGGTGACCGACCCGCTGCGGGCCGGCCACGAGGCGACGTTCTACCCCGGCGCCACCAACCTGCGCCAGGCCGACGTGGTCATCATCAACAAGGTGGACACGGCCGAGCCCGACGCGGTCGAGGACGTAAAGGACAATATCAAGCTGATGAACCCGAAGGCCAGGATCATCGAGGCCGAGAGCCCGGTGGAAGTGGTCGGCGGCGACAAGGTCAAGAATAAGAAGGTGCTTGTGGTGGAGGACGGCCCGACGCTGACCCACGGCGAGATGGACTACGGCGCGGGATACGTGGCCGCCAAGCAGTACGGGGCCAGGGAGATAGTCGATCCCCGCCCCTACGCCATCGGGACCATCAAGACGGTCTATGAGAACTTCCGCCAGCTCGAGGATATCCTGCCGGCGATGGGTTACGGCGACGACCAGATGAAGGAGCTCAAGGACACCATCAACGCGATACCCGCGGACCTGGTGATAGTGGGCACCCCTATCGACCTGGCGGCGCATCTGAAGTTCAACAAGCCGTCCGTGCGCGTTACCTACTCCCTCAAGGAGAGGACGCAGCCGGGCCTGAAGGAACTGCTGGCGAAGACGCTGAAGAAGTGAACGTATACCGGCGCCCGCCGCGCGCGGGCGCCGGACAATTTTAAGCGGGGGGAGGAGCGATATATGACGACTACCGTACTCAAACTGTCGAAAGTGCAGGACATGGACCTCAAGG
>JAVVFK010000244.1:0-3493 GCA_032251015.1 Elusimicrobiales bacterium | reverse complement strand
GCAAGCCGGCCGACCCCGGCGGCTACTACCGTCCCGACCCGGCCAAGGCGGAGAAGGCCATGCGGCCCAGCCGGACGCTCAACGATATAATCGAGCAGCTGCTTAAAAAGCCGGAACCCGTCAACGCCTGACGGCGCCGCGCAAGCAGAAAAAAAGCCCCCGCCTCCGGAAGGCGGGGGCTTTCCAATTCCGGGGACAGTATATTTATTTCAGCCGACGGGCATTATGTCGCGCTTTCGCGCCCAGTCGCGCAGCGACCGCACGGCCTCCGGGCGCATGACCGAGATCGGCCGCGACAGCTTAACCTGCTCCAGTACGCCGGCGGTGTCCACCGGTTTGCCGGCGCCTTCCGCGCGGTACATGGCCGAGATGACGGCCTGTTCGATCTCGGCGCCGCTGAAATCGGGCGAGGCGTCCGCCAGTTTTTTAAGGTCGAAATCCGCCGCGTCCATCCCGCGCCGGACGATGTGTATGCGGAAGATCTCCGCGCGGGAGGAGGCCGAAGGCAGGTCGGCGAAGAAGATCTCGTCGAAGCGGCCTTTGCGCAGCAGTTCCGGCGGCAGCGATTCTATGTCGTTGGCGGTGGCGGCGATAAAGGAGCGGTCCTTGCGCTCCTGCATCCAGGTCAGGAAGGTGCCCAGGATGCGGCGCGAGACCCCGCCGTCTATCTCCCCGCCGGAAGAGGCGAAGACCTTCTCTATCTCGTCTATCCAGAGGCAGACCGGGGCCAGCCGCTCGACGGTCTTTAGCGCCTTGCGCAGGTTCTCCTCGGTCTCGCCGATGTACTTTGAATAGAGGCGGTTTAGGTCCAGCCGGTAAAGCGGCACTTCCAGCTCGCCGGCTATGACCTTGGCGGCCAGCGACTTGCCGCAGCCCTGCACGCCCAGCAGCAGTATGCCTTTGGGCGGGGGCAGGCGGGAACTTTCGTTGAAAATAACGGCCCGCCTGTCTCCGACCCAGCGTTTGAGACCGTCGAAGCCGGCTATGGCGGCGGAGCCCTCGGGCGCGAAATATTCCAGCACGCCGTCGCGGTCGAAGACGCCCTTCTTGAACTTCTCTATCTCGAGCAGGTCGCGGGAGCAGAGGCGCCAGTCCTGCACTATGGCCCTGTTGAGAGCGGAGCGGACCTGCTGAAGCGAGAGCCCTTTGAGCGACTTTATGACGCGCTTCACTTTCTCCGGCTTCAGGGCTATCTCGATCTTCGCCCCGCTTTTGCGGAATTCCATCACGGCCGCGTTTATCTCGGCGAGTATCTCTTTCTCGTCGGGGTAGCCCCCGGAGATGCGCGCGGCCAGCGGCTGCAGGTCCGGCGGCAGGGACGGGCCTGCGCCGAGCACGAAGAAAGTGGCGCGTGCCTCCCGCGCGCGGTTGAGCAGGTCCTTGAACAGCCGCAGCGGGACGTTGTCCTTGAGATGCTTCTGGAAGTCCTTGAGCACGAAGACCGATCCGTTCTCCGGGTCCAGCAGGTCGGAGGACAGCTTGAGCATCTTGACCGGGTCGCCGGTCTGGTAGAACGACTCGTCCTTGAGGTCCACCCTCAGGCCCTTGGTCAGCGACCAGCGGTAGTACTTCATGCCGTTGGCGCGGGCCACGTCGAAAAGCTGCCGGGAGACGTAGGTCTCGTCCACGGTATCGACGGCCACCAGCGGGTAGCGCGATTTTATGAGAAGCGCGACTTCGTTCTCGAAATTCATGCCGTTTTAGATTGTAGCACAAGGCGGGCCGGGCCTGCCGGGCCCGCTTCCACGCGGGGCGCTTTTTGTATTATTATTCTATCGGCGCGGGCGGCCGCGCGGGGAGCGTGAAGAAAGATGACCGACAATATTAACGGGGGCGCGGCGCCCGGACCCAATTCCTGCGTGGAGAACGAGGAACTGCTCGATTCGATACCGGCCCAGATCTGGCACCTCACCGCCCCGGACTCTTACGGCGCCGTGAACGCGGCGCACGCCGAGTTCATGGGCAGGCCCAAGTCCGGGCTCGAGAACCGGAAGATAAGCGATTTCCTGCCGCCGGGCGAGGCCGCAGCCTGCGCCGGAGCCAACCGGGAGATCTTCGCCTCCGGGCTGCCGTGGTCCGGGGAGCAATGGGTGACCAACGGGACCGGGGAGCGCCGTCTTCTTTATACCAAGAAGCTGCCCTGGCCCGGGCCGGACGGCAAGACCGCGATGCTCGTCTGCTCGGCGGTGGACATAACCGACCGGGCCCTGGCGGAGGAACGGCTGCGCGAGAGCGAGCTGCGCTGGCAGTACGCGCTGGAGGGCGCCGGCGACGGCGCCTGGGACTGGGACGTCCGTACCGGCAAAATATTCTTCTCCCTCCGCTGGAAAGAGATGCTCGGCTACTCCGAAGAGGAGGTCGGCGATTCCCTGGAGGAATGGTCGAAGCGGGTGCATCCCGAAGACCTGCCTGCGGCCATGGCGCTGGTCAGGAGCCACCTGGACGGCCTCACCCCGCAGTACTGGAGCGAGCACAGGGTGCTCTGCAAGGACGGCGCCTATAAATGGATACTGGACCGGGGCAAGGTGGTCCTGCGGGACAAGGACGGCATGGCGCTGCGCTGCATCGGCACCCATTCCGACATAGACGCCGTAAAGCGCCTGGAGGCGGAGAACAAGGAGACCCTGGCCGAGCTGACCACGCTGATGGACCATATGCACGCGGGCGTGCTGCTCGAAAGCCCGGAGCGCAGGGTGATGTTCGCCAACGGGCAGTTCTGCGAGCTTTTCTCCATTCCGGTGCCGCCGGACCAGCTGAAAGGTTCGGATTGCGAGGCCGCGGCGCAAACGACCAAGAACCTCATGAAAGACCCCGAGGGCTTCGTCGCGGGTATAGCCGGGGCCATCGCCGCCGGCAAGCCGTCGACCGGCACGGAACTGGAACTCAAGGACGGCCGCGTCTACGAGCAGAATTATCTCCCCGTCTTCCTGAAGGACGGGCGCTTCATAGGCCATATGTGGAAATACAGCGACGTCACCGGGAGGAAGAGATTGGAGGCGATGCGCGCCGAGGTGACGCATCACGTCAACCACGAACTGCGCCGCCCCATCGGCGACCAGGTTATGGTACTGGATTATCTCAGGAACGAACTCGCCGGCAGGCTCACGCCGGAGCAGGAGACCATACTCAACAGCGCCATCGGCGCGGCGGACAATATGACGCGCATGGTGGAGGACCTGCTGGACGTGACGCGTTCGGAGACCGGCAAGCTTTCCGTGCGCGAGGAGGATTTCAGCCTGGAGAAGATCGCCAGGGAACTGACCGCCTCGAAACTACCTTTCGCCCGGAAGCAGGGCCTGGAACTGGTCTTCGAGGCCGAGGCGGACCTCCCCCCCGTGCACGCGGACCCGGCGAGGGTGCGGCAGGTGCTGGTCAACCTGGCCGACAACGCTTTCAAATTCACGCCCTCTCCCGGCACCGTCGCCATAAGAGTGGCGCGCTCGCCGGAAGAGCCGGGCATGGCCGAGGTCTCGGTGTCCGACACGGGTCCGGG
>JAVVFK010000243.1:0-3523 GCA_032251015.1 Elusimicrobiales bacterium | reverse complement strand
GAGCGCTATAAAATCGACGCCGCGGATGCCGGACTGCACCATGCGGTTGACGGCGTTTCCGCCGCCGCCGCCCACGCCTATCACCTTGATGACGGCTTCGTGCTCCTGGCTTTCCTCTATGCAGTTTATCCTGGGCATTTTTTTCTCCGGGACCGGCTCAGATCATGTTCTGCAGCAGGCGCTTGACCCGCCTGAAGACGCCCCCAGCCGGCGCCCCGGCGTGGCCGGTGTCGCCCGGCCAGGACCTGATGAACGGGTAGCAGACCAGCGCGGCGGCCGTGGTGTACTCGTGGGTCATGTACTCCGGCGGGCCGTCTATAAAATCGGGACGGGGCAGGCCCAGGCGCGACTGCTGGAGTTCCAGCATCTGCTCGGCGGCCTCGGGCATGCCGCGCAGCAGCGAGCCGCCGCCGGTCAGCACGGCGCCGCCGGGGAAAGCGTAGTTGCAGTTCTGCAGGGCGGAATTGACCTTGCCGTATATCTCCTCGACGCGCGGCTGTATGTAGTCCAGCAGTTCGCGGGGCTTTATCTCGCGCTTGTTCCGGCCGTCGAGACCGACCACGCTTATCGTGCCCTCGTCGTCGACCAGCGAGGAGAGCACGGCGCCGTGCTTCTCCTTTATGGCCTGGGCGGCGCTCATGGAGGTATGCAGGGCGTAGGCGATGTCGCGGGTGACGTGGTAGCCGCCTATGCCCAGCTCGCGGCTGAAGCGCAGGCTCCCCTCGTAGTAGCTGCCGATGGAGACCGACTGGTCGCCGATGTCCACGAGCAGGCAGCCCAGGTCCTTCTCCTCGGGCGAGACGACGACCTCGCCCAGGGCGAGCAGGCTGTAGACCGTGTCGACCACGCGGAAGCCGGCCTGGGAGACCGCCCGCATGAGGTTGTTGATATGGGAACTGGAGGCCGTGACGATGTGCACGCCCACCTCGAGCAGGGAACCTTCCATCCCGACCGGGTTGGGGACGCCCTTCTGCCTGTCCAGCGAGAAGCCCTGCGGCACGACGTGCAGGATCTCCCTGTCGCTCGACATCGGGATGGCCTTGGCGCTCTCGATGACGCTGGACACGTCGTCGGCGGTTATCTCGCGGTCGGTGCGGGCTATATTGTAGGCGCCGCGGTTGTTGTAGGTGGTGATATGGGTGCCGCGCACGCCCATCAGGACCTCGCGGATGACCTCTCCGCCCTTCTCCTCCGCCTCCTCCATGGCCAGCGATACGGCCTTGGTGGTCTCGGGGATGCTGACGACGACGCCGCCCTTGAGGCCTTTGCAGGGCACGCTGGCGCCGGATATTATCCGAACCTTGCCCGCGGCGGGATCGTGGGAGGCAAGGACGCAGGTCACTTTGCCGCTGCCCATGTCGAGGCCGGCGATTATTTCGGGTTTAGCCATATCAAAGTCTCCGGTGGAACAGGTTTATCGGGCAAGTGGTACTGGGACACCATGCCGAATGGCGTCCCCCGCTGATGCGGGTTCAGACGGCCGACACTACGGCCCTGCCGTCTTCGAAATAGCGCAGGTCCACCTTGTATGGACCCTTTAGCCTGGCAGCCGATCTCTCTAAAATCTCGTTCAATCTTAATATTTTTGCGCGCGTGAATTCAAACCCGCCCCAGAGCACCTCGCTGCCGTCGGCGAGCGCCAGCCGGCAGGGCCCCTCCGCCGAGGGGCAGGACAGGGACACCGGGCGGGTGTCGAAAAGGCCGGAGAGCGCGTTGAGGCGGGACAGGAAGCGGGCCGCGTCCGGAAAACTGTCCGGCGAGGACGGCAGAGCGGCGCTGATGCCGCCGGGGACGGCCTCGGGATAGATCTCGCGGAAGAGGCGGCCGGTCTCTCCGAGGTAGCAGGCGGAGCCGCCGCGGGTCACGGGGGCGACGACGGTCTCCACGTCGGCGCTGAAGCGCAGCGAGCCCGTCAGGAAGTTGCGGGTGAGCTCCGGCTCCCTGAGATAAGGATAGCGCTTCCCGATCTTCTCCAGGAACCGGTCGCGGTCGGCCGGGGTCCATTCCTCCCCCCGGCGGGACGCGAGATGCGAGGCGATCCAGGTTTCCACGCTTTTGGCCGGGACCTCCACCACCGCGCGCTCCAGCTTGAATCTGATCAGGCCCCGGCTGAAACGGGGCGAGAGCCAGTCCCAGGCTATCCTGGTTCCGTAGACGGCGGAGACGGACAGGAAGACCGCGAGCGCGACGGCGCCGGCGAGGCCCAGGCTGCGCTTGCGCACCTTGAAGCGGACCTTCACGCGGTATCTCCTGTTCTTCCTCATGTTATGCGACATTCTACAATTTTTGTATAATCCTTTATCGCAACTCCGCCATCAGCGACAGCGCGGGGTGCGGCAGAAGCGCCCGTAGCTCAGTGGTAGAGCATCCGCCTTTTAAGCGGGTGGCCGCGCGTTCGAATCGCGCCGGGCGCAAAAATTTCGGGGGCCTGACCTTCCCACTTGATTTGGCGGCGGCTTTTTATTAAGATTCAGTTAAGCCGTCACCGCGGTTCCGCCGTACGAGGGACGCGGGAAGATCCGGGGGGACGCTTTAAACGAACGTGGTCCGTATAACTAAAAGGAGAATACAGAAGAAATGCAAAAAATACGCAAGGGCTTCACTCTTATCGAACTTCTCGTCGTCGTTCTGATCATAGGTATCCTGGCCTCCATGGCCATACCGCAGTATTTCAAGGTTGTGGAGCGTTCCAGGGTATCCGAAGCGATGTCCACTTTCGCCGCCATCAAAGCCGCGCAGGAACGCTATTACGCCAGGAAATCGGTCTACAGCACCAACTGGGATCAGTTGGACGTCACGTTCAAGACCGCGGCCGGAGCGGAATGCACGGGTGCAGCCGCCTGCGCCCAGAAAATATACAGCTACGCCCTTACGGCCACCGGAGTGACCGCTACCAGGGTAGGGTCCGCCCCTGCGACTTACGGCAACTATGTGATTACCTATAACTATGCGAATGCGACCCCGTCCTGCACCGGGAATTGCGGCAGGGACCTGATAAACTAAGAACTGTCGAGAGAAACCAAAAAACCCAGCCCCGTCGTATACGGGGCTGGTTTTTTTTACGGATTTTCGGTTCAGTCGATCTTCTTCAATATCCCGGGGCCGTATTCACCGATGGCCTTGCCCCCCTCCCTGGCTACCCACAGCCTGCCTTTGCGCCAGGTGAAAGCGGACAGGGGCCTGTCGGCGCCGGGGTCCCCGGCCGTGAAGACCGCCTCGACCGAAAGTTTATCGTCGAGCCGGTGACGGTAGAGCCTGCCGCTGGACGAGACCGCCGACCAGAAGGCGCGCGAATCCTTGTATATCTGGTCGGGCTTGTGCGCCAGCCGGAACTCCGCCTCGACCGGCAGGCCGTCCCCGGTCCCGCGGCGCGAGACCACGCCTTCCGAATCGCAGGTCCAGAGATGGTCCCCGTCGAAGAATATCGAAGTTATCTTGCCCGGCAGATCGTGGTTCCTGTAGACGGGAAAACCCTTTTCGAGGGTGCGCTCCTGCACCACGCCGGCCCAGGAATCGCAGACGT
>JAVVFK010000242.1:0-3563 GCA_032251015.1 Elusimicrobiales bacterium | reverse complement strand
GGCCGCAGCGCGAGGATCCTGGAGATGCGGTGCCCGGCCGAGAACGAGCGCTGTATGACGCTCAGGTGCTCCGAGAAGCGGAAGATAGGCTCGAAGAGGTAGCCCAGGTAGAGGACGAACATCACGATGATGCCTACGGTCATCTCCCCCTTCATGGCCATGGCGCCTCCGAAGCCGAAAACGGCGGCGGTGGCGGCGGGATGCAGGAAGACGATGCTGAGGAAGAAGAGGACGGTGTAGACCTCCACCCCGATCTCGGCCTTGAACTTGCGCTGGTTGAGCTCCTCCATCTTGGAGGAGGTGTCCTCCTCGCGGCTGAAGGCCTGCAGGACCCCTATGCCGTTGAGCTGTTCGGTGAGGAATCCCGGCACCTCGGCCGCTATCTTGCGCACCCGCACGAACATCGGCGAGGTTACCCGCACGAAGATCCATCCGAAGAGAAAGAGAACGGGGAAGACCGGCAGAAGCATCAGCGTCAGCTTGAGGTTGTAGAACGACATCACGGCGAAGACGATGACGAACATCATGGCGTCGTTGACGATGGTGATGACCGTGTTGGTGAAGAGGGCGTAGAGCGTGCTGGTGTCGGACTGCACCCGCGCCGTCAGCCGGCCGACGGGCTGGGAGGAGTAGAACTCCAGGTCCAGCGAGAGCATATGGGCGAGGATCTTCTCTTTGAGGTCCACTATCAGGCCCTGGCCCGCCCGGGCCAGCTGGACTACCTGCAGGTAATTGAAATAGAGGAAGGCCAGGGTCGTCAGCAGGTAGACCCCGGTGGCCAGCAGCAGCGCGCGCGGGTCCTTGCCCGGTATCGCGGTGTCGATGACGTACTTCGCTATCATGGGGATCATCAGGCTGACCAGCGTGGCCGCGGTCATGTAGGCGAAGGCGACGGCGAACGGCCTCTTGCGGGGCGCTATGAGCCCCGCAAGGAGGCGGAAGGCCGCCTTGTAGTTTATCCGTTCTTTCGGATCGTGTTCGTCGTCGCCGAAGGAGCTGTGCATTTTCCTGTAAAAAAGGGGCCCGGTCCTGTCCCCGTGAGGCGGGGATAAAAGCCGGGCCCCTGTTTATCCCTTTCCAGCCTTCAGTTAAGTTTGAATCCGGCGCCTTTGTTAAGCGCCTGTACGTTGAGCTCTATGACTTCCGGCTTGAGTTTCTTGTAGACCTTGGGCAGGGCCTTGGCGATAGCCTCTATCGAGACCGCGCCCGTGGCCGCCGCGAAGGCGCCCAGCGCCACCATGTTCATCACCTTGCCGTTGCCCAGCTGCGCCGCTATCTCGTTGCAGGGCACGTTGAGGACCCTGATGTCTGTGCGCGTCGGCTTTGAGTTGATCAGCGAGGTGTTGACTATCAGCAGCCCGCCGGGCTTCACCAGCGGCTCGAACTTGGCCAGCGAGGGCTCGTTGAGCACTATGGCCGTGTCGGGCGCCGAGACTATCGGCGCGGCGACTTCTTCCGAGGAGACCACGACCGAGCAGTTGGCGGTGCCGCCGCGCATTTCCGCTCCGTAGGCCGGGAAGAAGCTGACCTCCTTCCCCTCCGACATGCCGGTGTAGGCCAGCAGCACGCCCGCGGAGATCACGCCCTGTCCGCCGAAACCCGATATTCTTATTCCCTGGTACATGGCAAGCCTCCGTTATTTCTGTTCCGCGCCGGCGTCCTTGTAGACGCCCAGCGGGAAGACGGGTATCATGCCTTCCGCGACGTACTTGGTCGCCTCGGAAGGGTTGTCGAGCCGGGTTCCCCAGTTGGTAGGGCACATGCTCAGTATCTCCACCATCGAGAAGCCTTTGCCGTCCACCTGGTTCTGGAAGGCCTTTTTGATGGCCGCCTTGGTCTTGAGCACGCCCGGAGCGTTGTGTACCGAGGTGCGTTCGAGGTAGGTCGAGCCCTGTATAGTGGCCAGCATCTCGCACATCTTTATCGGGTGACCGGACTGCGCGACAGTGCGGCCGTCCACGCAGGTGGTCGCCTTCTGGCCTATCAGCGTGGTCGGGGCCATCTGGCCGCCGGTCATGCCGTAGATGGCGTTGTTGATGAAGATGACCGTGATCTTCTCCGAGCGTATGGCCGCGTGCACTATCTCGGCCATGCCGATGGACGCCAGATCGCCGTCGCCCTGGTAGGAGAAGACGATGGTGTCCGGCTTGGCGCGCTTGATGCCGGTGGCTTCGGCCGGGCCGCGGCCGTGCGGGCCCTGTATCATGTCGCAGTTGAAGTAGGTGTCGGCGAACACCGCGCAGCCGACCGGGGCCACGCCCACGGTGCGCTCGCGTATGCCGAGCTCGTCCATGACCTCCGCCACCAGGCGGTGCACTATGCCGTGGCCGCAGCCGGGGCAGTAATGCATCTTCACGTCGAGGATGGATTCGGGCTTCTTATTTAGCAGCTGCATATTCTTTGGCCCCCTTTTTCACGATGTTCTCCAGGGTCTTGTAGACTTCCTCGGCGGTTATTATCGAGGCGCCGGGCCTGGCGTGCAGGTAGACGTCCGCGCGGCCGTTTATCGCGAGCTGCACGTCCTCCACCATCTGCCCCAGGCTCATCTCTACGGCGACGAATTTCTTTATCCGCCGCGAGAGCTCGGTTATCCTGGCCTTGGGGAAGGGCCAGAGCGTTATGGGACGGAAAAGCCCGACCTTGAGACCCTTCTCGCGCGCCATCTTCATGGCCGCCGCGCCGATGCGGGCGGAGGTGCCGTAAGCCACTATGACCACCTCGGCGTCCTCGAGCATCTTCTCCTCGTACATAACCTCGTTGGCCTCTATCTGGTTATAGCGCTGTACCCGCTCGTTGACCATTATCTCGACCCCGCCTTCCTTGAGGTCGTAGGACTTCACGATGCGCTTGCCGCGGCCCGCGGCCACGCCCAGCGCCCAGTCGGGCTCGGGAAGGGTCTTGGGATCTACTTCGGGATGCTCGAACTCGACGGGTTCCATCATCTGGCCGATGATGCCGTCGGCGAGCACCATCGACGGTATCCGGTACTTGAAGGACACCTCGAAGCACTTGCGCGGGAAGTTGGCCATCTCGTTGACGCTGTTGGGGGCCATGACGAATACCCGGTAGTCGCCGTGGCCGCCGCCGCGGGTGGCCTGCCAGTAATCGCCCTGGGCGCCGGCTATGTTGCCGAGTCCCGGGCCGCCGCGCATCACGTTGCCGATGAACACCGGCAGGTCCGCGCCGGCGCAGTAGGATATTCCTTCCTGCTTGAGGCTTATGCCGGGGCTCGACGACGAGGTCATGCAGCGCACGCCGGTGGCGCCGGCGCCGTAGATCATGTTTATGGCGGAGACTTCGCTCTCCGCCTGCACGAACGCTCCCCCCACCTGCGGCAGGCGCCAGGACATGTACTCGGGGACTTCGTTCTGCGGTGTTATCGGGTAACCGGCGAAGAAGCGGCAGCCGGCGCGTATCGCGCCTTCGGCCAGGGCTTCGTTGCCTTTCATCAGTGTTTTTTCAGCCATTTCAGTCTCCTTATTTATAGACCCTGATGGCCAGGTCCGGGCAGATCCTGGCGCAGCTCTGGCAGGCTATGCAGCAGCCTTCCTTGGAGTCCTTGG
>JAVVFK010000241.1:0-3577 GCA_032251015.1 Elusimicrobiales bacterium | reverse complement strand
TGATGAGCCAGCTGGTGGTCTCGACGTCGCTTTACTCCAAGTCCTTCCTCGGCTTCTCCGAGCGCGAGATAGGGCTTCTGTTCTCGCTCAACGGCCTGCTCGTAGTCGCTTTCCAGTACCTGGTCACCAGGGCGCTCGAAGGCCGCAGGATAACCTCGGGCCTGGGAGCCGGGGCGCTGCTCTACGCGGCGGGCTATCTCGCCTTCGGCTATTCCCCCTCGTTCTTCTTCGCCGCCGCGGCGATGGTGGTGGTCACCTTCGGCGAGCTCGCCGTTTCCCCGGGCATGCAGGCCATGGGCGCCAACATGGCGCCGCGCGCCGCCAAGGGCCGTTACCTTGGGGTGCACGGGGTTTTCGAACAGGTGGGCAAGTCGGCCGGCATACTGGCCGGCTCCAGCGCCATCGGCCTGGTAAGTCCGCATTTCCGGGAAGGCCCGTGGTTCATGGTCGCCGCCGTCGCCGTGGTTTCCTGCCTCGGCTTCCTCTCGCTGGGCAGGCGCCTCACTTTAGAGCAGGACGGCCTGCGCGGGCCCACGCTTCCCCCTCCCACAGGCGACGCCGAGCCGGGACTTGGTCTTCCCACCGCCAGGTAAATAAAGAACCCCGGGGACCGCCCCGGGGTTCTTTTTGCGGTAAGCCTTAACGGCTCAGTACATATCTCCGCCGCCCATGCCGCCCATGCCGCCGGGCATCGCGGGCATCTTTTCCTTCTTCTCGGGCAGGTCCGCGACCAGGCACTCGGTGGTCAGCAGCGTGCTGGCGATGGAGGAGGCGTTCTCGAGGGCCGTGCGGGTGACCTTGCACGGGTCCACGATACCGGCCTTTATGACGTCCACGTATTCCATCGTCTCGCCGTTGAAGCCGATCTCGGCCGGGGAGTTCTTGATCTTGTCGATCACGATCGAGCCGTCCGTGCCGGCGTTCTCCGCCAGTACGCGCAGCGGGGCGTAGATGGCCCGGCGCACGATATTCACGCCGGTCTTCTCGTCCTCGTCGGTCAGGTTGAGCGCGTCCAGTACCTTGGAGGCGCGGATAAGGGCCACGCCGCCGCCGGGCAGTATGCCTTCCTGCACGCCGGCCTTGGTGGCGTTCCTGGCGTCCTCGACCTTGGATTTCTTGGCCTTCATCTCGGTCTCGGTGGCCGCGCCGACGCGGATGACCGCGACGCCGCCGGAGAGCTTGGCGAGGCGCTCCTCGAGTTTCTCCTTGTCGTAGTCCGAGGAGGTCTCCTCGATCTGCTTGCGGATCTGACCGGTGCGCTTCTTGATCTCGGCGTGGTCGCCGGCGCCGTCGACTATGGTGGTGTTCTCCTTGTCGATGACGACGCGCTTGGCCTTGCCGAGCTGTTCGATGCCGGTCTTGTCGAGCTTCATGCCGCGCTCTTCGCTGATGACCTCGCCGCCGGTCAGGATGGCGATGTCTTCCAGCATTTCCTTGCGCCTGTCGCCGAAGCCGGGGGCCTTGACGGCGCAGCCCTTGAGGGTGCCGCGGAGCTTGTTGACGACCAGGGTAGCCAGGGCCTCGCCCTCGAGGTCCTCGGCGATGATCAGGAACTGCTTGCCGGTCTGCACGATCTTCTCGAGCACGGGCAGCAGGTCGCTCATCGCGGATATCTTCTTGTCGGTGATGACGACGTAACAGTCGTCGAGCACGGTCTCCATCCTCTCGGGATCGGTTATGAAGTACGGGGAGAGGTAGCCGCGGTCGAACTGCATGCCCTCGACGACTTCGAGCTCGGTCTCTGAGGACTTGCCCTCTTCGACGGTGATGACGCCCTCGTGGCCGACCTTTTCCATGGCCTGGGCGATCAGGTCGCCGATGACGCGGTCGTTGGCGGAGATGGTCGCGATCTGCGCCTTCTCTTCCTTGGTCTTGACCGGTTTGGACATCTTCTTAAGCTCGCCGACTATGGCCTCGACGGCCTTGTCGATGCCGCGCTTGATGTGCAGCGGGTTGGCGCCGGCGGTGACGTTGCGCAGGCCCTCGTTGAAGATGGCCTGGGTCAGCACGGTGGCGGTGGTGGTCCCGTCTCCGGCGATATCGTTGGTCTTGGAGGCGGCCTCGCGGACCAGCTGCGCGCCCATGTCCTCGAAGTGGTCCTCCAGCTCTATCTCCTTGGCGATGGTCACGCCGTCGTCTATGATGGTCGGGGAGCCGAACTTCTTGGCGAGGATGACCGTGCGGCCCTTGGGGCCGAGGGTCACTTTCACCGCGTTGGCCAGCTTGTCGACGCCGGCCTTGAGGCGCATCCTGCCCTCTTCGGAATAAATTATCTGTTTAGCCATAGTATTAATAGTCCTCCTTGAAAATATATCCTTATTTCACTATCCCGAGGATGTCCTCTTCCTTCATGATGAGGTATTCCTCTTCGTTTATCTTTATCTCGGTGCCGGAATACTTCCCGTAGAGCACCTTGTCGCCGAGCTTCACTTCCATCGGGACGAGCTTCCCGTCCTCGGTGCGGCCTTTGCCGGCGGCGACGATCTCGCCTTCCTGCGGCTTCTCCTTGGCGGTCTCGGGGATGATGATGCCGCCTTTCTTGACTTCCTTGGGCTCGAGGGGCTTTACTACCACCCTGTCGGCCAGGGGCTGTATCTGGATCTTTGTTTCAGTCGCCATACGTCTGCGTCCTCCTTAAGATTTTTCTCGCGTAAAACTTTTTTTGGCAGTCAAACTTCCTTACTGCTAATTTTATCAAACGGGACTCCGGGTGTCAATAGCACTCTTAGGTTCCGAGTGCTAAAATAAAGATCCCCGCGCGGCGCGCGGGGATCTTCGTCGGGCGCGGGAGCTCAGGCTTTCTTAATGAAGAACCGGAACTTCGTCCCGCCCACTTCTATCACGTCGTCGTCTTTCAGCTGCTTCTTCTCGTTGAGCGGGTCGCCGTTGTGCTTGGCGTACCCTTCCTTTATGGGCGTTATGAAGCAGCCCTCGGGCCGTATCGTTATCACCGCGGCCATGTCGGGCGCGGAGCCGAACAGCCCGGAGCCCTTGACCGGGATATTGGCCTGGGCGGATTTTCCGATGTAGGTGGACATGGCGGTCAGTTCGTATTCGTTCTTGTCCACCTTCCCCTCCAGGACCTCCAGGAAAGGCTTGGGCTTGCCCGGGGCCTGGCCGGAGAGTGTGGCCGAAGGCGGCGGCGCGGCCGCGGCCGCCGGCGCCGCGGCGGCGGCGGGGGCTCCGCCCTCTTCCATGTAGGTGATCGTGTACTTGACGACGGTGACCACGTCGTTGTGCTTGAGGCCCGCCTTGAGCACCTTCTTGCCGTTCACGAAGGTCCCGTTGGTGGACCCGGTGTCCTCCACGAACCAGGTGTTGCCGGAGGAGTAGATCTTGCAGTGGTGGCCGGACACGGCCGCGTGGTCGAGGACTATGTCGTTGTCGCCTTTGCGGCCCATCGTGAAGGAGGGCTTGTCCAGGATTATCTCGCGTATCGCCGCGGCTTCGAATTTGAGCAGTATTTTAGGCATATTGTTCATTTCAGCAGGTCGCCGATCGACTCCTTGAAGGTCTTTTTCTTCAGCGTCCCCGCCACAACGGTAACGTTGTCCGGCCCGCCGTTGATGTTAGCAGT
>JAVVFK010000240.1:0-3580 GCA_032251015.1 Elusimicrobiales bacterium | reverse complement strand
CGGGGGCTATCTGCCGCAGGGAGGCTTCGCCGTTCATTACGCCACCTGGACCGGTTTTACTCCCAGTACCTCCTCGGCGCAGGTCCTCGTTTCCACCGCGGCACTGGAGGCCGGCACAACCATAGCATACCTGGTCGCTGATCTCTGGTCCGACACCACCTATTATTTCAGGGTCTGGGCGCGCGACGACGCCGGCTCCTGGTCCTCCGCGTCCGCCGAGGGGCAGGGCGTCTCGGGCGAAGACCTGGACCGCCGCATAGCCGGCCATGTCCGACTCCCGTCGGGTACCGGGGTCACGGGCGTGCTCATGGAAGCCGTCAACAGTTCGGGGGAGACCATAGCCACGGCCTATACGGTGGACGACGCCAGCGGCAGTTTCACTCTCGCGGACCTGGACGACGGGATATACCGCGTACAGGCCACCTGGGTCAGTGACGATATAGTCAGTTC
Organism: Elusimicrobiales bacterium; assembly: GCA_032251015.1. GTDB lineage: Bacteria > Elusimicrobiota > Elusimicrobia > Elusimicrobiales > UBA9959 > UBA2231. The sequence continues at coordinate 3,130 of JAVVFK010000240.1, read as the reverse complement.
CGTTTCCAAGGACGGCATACCGATGGGCTACGCCGACACGGATTTCGTCCTGTCGTCGGAGTTCCTGCTGGCCAGCGTCGCCGGCGTCATACCCGCCGGGCTGAGGACCGCCGGACTGCGTCCCGCCGCGGCCGCGGGGGGGACGGTCACGCTGCTGCAGCTGGGCAGGCCCGTCGCCTCGGCCGTTCCCAGCGCCTCGGGCGAATACCGTTTCTCGGGCCTCCTGCCCGGCACTTATATCCTGCGCTTCGAGACCGGCGGGGGGATCTCGGATTACCGGGTGACCCTGACCCCGGGTATGGACCTTTTCTTCACGCCGCTGGCCGAGACGCTGCGCGGGGATTCCGCGTATGTCTACCCGAACCCCGCCGTAACCCGCGCCACCTTCAGGTTCCTTACCGATTCCGCTTCCGTGCGCCGGCAGATCTCCGTTTTCACGCTGGACGGAAGGCTGGTCAGGCGCATAACCGATTCGGACCCCTGGTCCGTTTCCGGCGGCGAACATAAGTACGTATGGAATTTTTCGGGCGGGACGCCGGCTTCCGGCGTTTATTTCTGCACGCTTAAGGTGCAGGACGCCGCCTCCGGCGACACCCGGGTCAAGACGATGAAGCTGGCGGTCATAAGATGAGAGGGAGATTAAGGAGACAAGATGCGGGCTATTAACGCTGTTCTGACCATGCTGCTCTGTGCGGGGCCGGCTTATGCCGCGCTCTCGGATATGACCGTGAGCGTCAGGGATAACGCCGGCGCGGCCAGGACCACTTTTTCCAACACCGAGTCCATAACGCTCCATCAGCAGGTGCGCAACGACACGGACGCGAGCCCCTCCCAGGTCGCTTTCGTTTTCAAAGTGCTGGGACCTTCCGGCGCGATAGAGTTCAAGCATACCGGCAACGCCGCCCCAGGCACGCCCGGCCTGGCCCAGACGCAGCTCTCCGGCCTCTCGATCTCCCGTTTCTACTCCACCCCCGGGCAGTACGTGTTCCGCGGCGAAGCCACCCTCGACGGGACTACGCTTACGGCCGACCGGACCTTCACCGTCGCCTCGCCGAATATAACGCTCATATACCCGCCATCCGGATCGCGAGATCTTTCCGACAGCCCGCTCACTTTCCGCTGGACCTCCAGCGGCGCCGCGCGCTACCGCGTGACTGTGGCCGACACCCCGGGCATGAATATCCCGGTGCATACCGGCACCAATAACGGCGAATCTTCCTATTCTTATCCCGTCACGCCTTCGGAACCGCGCGAGCAGCTGGTCGGCGGCCAGGTCTATTACTGGGAGATCGAGGGCCTCGACGCCGCCGGCAACAAGATCTCGGAGAGCCTGACATACAGCTTCTCCATGCGCTCGGAATCCTCCTCGCAGTCGCGCAACGTGATGGTGAAGAACGTCAGCGTGACCACCGCGGTCCTGGACTGGGAGCAGCCCATAAGCTTCAAGGCCGCGGTCTATAACGGCGGGGGGACCGGCGAGAGCAATATCTCGCTGCGTTTCTCGCTGGGAGGCCTGCAGGCGCAGGATTCGCCCAAGGCCATAGAGACGCTGGCCTCCGGCCAGACCGTAGAGCACTCTTTCACCGCTTTCGCGCCGGCCGACCAGGACCAGAGCCTGGCCGTGGCCTGCGTGGACATCTTCGACGATAATATTCCCGACAACTGCAAGACGCTGCTGGTCTCGCGGACCCAGGCTCCGGCCAGAGGCACTTCCGCTTCCCGCCAGCTGACCTACGAGGAGATGTGGCAGGCCATACTCCAGCGCCTGGGACCCGAGGCTGCCGCCGAGCTGGAAGGCTACACTTTCTCGGCCATAAGCTGCCCCAACTGCACCGGCGACGAGCTGCAGGACATCTTCCTGCAGCTGCTCAGCGGCGAGGCCGAACTGGTCTCGGCCAGCGTGACCGGCGACGACGGCTCCGGCGCGGCCGCCACGACCACGGACGCGTCCGCGGACGATTCCGCCGGTCCGCAGGGAGTCCTGGGCCTGGACATGGCCGATTTCGACGAATGGAGCGGCTACAGCGACGCTTTCGCCAATAAGAAGCCTCTGATGTTCGCCGCCCGCACCAGGAAGGAGTGGCGCAAGGCCTGGGAGACCGTCGCCCCCGGCGACGCCCCCGAGATAAACTTCTCTCGCAAGATGGTGCTGGTCATGGTGGCCGGTCCCCGCGACAACGCGGAAGCCATACGCATACTCGGCTCCCGCAAGACGGACAAGGGCCTCTATTTCGATTATTACGTTATAGCGGCCCCGAAGGGCCGCGCCCCGTCGGGCCGGGCCGTGCTGTTCAAGCTGGCGGACAGGTCGGACGAGGAGATACGGTTCAACAGGATAGACGTGGGCCGGTGAGCTTCCGGCCGGGACAAATCGGGAAAACAATGGAGGTAGTATGAAAAGCATGAGCGTGATAATGGCGGCGGCGGCGTTCTTCGTCCTGTCCGTCTGCGTTTCGGCCGGAGAGCTGAGCGCAATAGCGGTGTATGCCAGGGGGAAGGTGGAGATAAAACGCGCGGGGGACAATGAGTTCCGCAAACTGAAGGTCAACGACATGATCTATACGGGGGACACCATAAAGACCGCGAAGAGGGCCCGGGCCTCCCTGGTCATGAAGGGCGGGGCTGAGGTGCGGCTGAACCAGAACTCGGAGTTCGAGATCGAGTCCACCGGCAAGGTGCGCGAGGTGCTCAAGCTCTCGTTCGGACAGCTCTGGAGCCGGATGCTGCACAAGATGGCCAAGATAAACGTGCGCACGCCGTCGGCCGTCTGCGCGGTGCGCGGCACCGAGGCCGACATCGAGCAGCGCAGCCTGCTGACCGTGAAGGTCTACGAGGGCCACGTCGACGTGCAGAACGCCGCCGGCATGACGGCGCTCAAAGCCGGCCAGATGAGCACTGTGAAAGGCGCGAACTCGGCCCCGGCGGCGGCCAGCGAGATGGGCAAGGGCGAGGCCGGCGACTGGCAGAACGGCATCAAGGTCAAGAACATGGACGACTTCGTCAAGCGCCTGCTGTCCGCGGCCGAGAGCGGCAAAGCCTTTGAAGGCAGGATAAAAACGAAGTCCGGCGAGGTAAAAGAGATCAAAGTCGACGGGCTGCAGAAGAAGTGACGATATGCTGAAAGCACTGG
>JAVVFK010000023.1:0-18282 GCA_032251015.1 Elusimicrobiales bacterium | reverse complement strand
GACACAATACCTATTTCGGACCGAAATAGGTATTGTGTCCCCCTTTTAGATCTTCATGCTCCGAAGGCGGAGGGAGTTCATGACTACTGAAACCGAGCTTAACGCCATGGCGGCGCCGGCCATCCAGGGGGTGACGAGTATGCCCGTGAAGGGATAGAGCGCGCCGGCGGCCAGCGGGATGAGCATCAGGTTGTAGCCGAACGCCCAGCCGAGGTTCTGGTTTATGACGCGCTTGATGGCTTTCGAGATGCGGATGGCGTCCACCACGCCGGCCAGGTCGTTCTTCATCAGCGTCATGTCGCCGGCCTGTATGGCGATGTCGGTGCCCGAGCGCATGGCGATGCCGATGTCGGCTTCCGAAAGGGCGGCCGCGTCGTTGAAACCGTCGCCGACCATGGCGACCTTGCGGCCCAGCGCCTTGTAGCGGGCGACGATGGCTTTCTTCTCCTCGGGGAAGATGCCGGAATAGATGCTCTTGATTCCTAAAGCGCCGGCGGCGGCGGCGACGGCCTGGTCGCGGTCGCCCGAGGCGACGACGGGCTCCACGCCCATCGCGCGCAGCTCTTCGGCCAGCGCGGCGGCGCCGGGGCGCAGCGTATCGGCCAGGGTGGCGTAGCCCAGGTATTTCCCCCCGCGAGCCAGGGCCATCGCCGAGACCGGGGCGTCGGCTATGGCGTCGACGTCGGCGGCGGGAACCTCGACGCCGAGTTCCTCCAGCCATTTAAAGGAGCCGGCGACGACCTTGTCGCCGTCTATAACGCACTCGACGCCCTTGCCGGCTACGGCCTGGAAGTCGGAGGCGGCCTGCGGTTTTACGTCCTTCCACGGCGCGTGGGAGCGAAGGGCAGTGGAAAAGGGATGCTCCGAGCCGGCCTCGGCGGAGAGCAGCAGGACGGCGAATTCTTTCTCTTTTACGCCGTGCGGCCGGACTTCGGCGACCGAAAGCCTGCCCTCGGTGAGCGTGCCGGTCTTGTCGAGTATGACGGTATCGACGCGCGAGATGCGCTCGAGTATGTCGGCGTTGTTTATGAGCACGCCGGAGCGGGCGGAGCGGGCGAAGCCGACGGCGACGGCCATGGGCACGGCCAGGCCCATGGCGCAGGGGCAGGCGACGGCCAGGACGGCCGCGAAGACCATGATGGCGCGGCCGAAGCCTTCGAAATGCGCCCATAGTCCGGCCGAGACGACGGCCACGAGGAATACGATGGGGACGAACCAGGCCGAGATGCGGTCCACCAGCTTCTGCACCGAGCCCTTGGCGGCCTGGCTCTCGCGCACGCTGGCGGCTATCTTCATGAGGGCCATGTCCTCGCCCACGCCGACGACCTCCAGTTCCAGCGAACCCGAGGTGTTCATGGTGCCGGCGTAGACCTTGTCGCCCGGCTTCTTGTCGGCGGGGACGCTCTCGCCGGTCAGCAGCGATTCGTCCACGGCGGAGGAGCCCCTTATGACGCTGCCGTCGGCGGGGACCTGCTCGCCGGGGCGCAGCAGCACCAGGTCGCCGGGGACCACGGTATCGGCGGCGACGGTCTCCTCCTTTCCGCCGCGCATGACGCGGGCGAACTTGGGCGCCATCTGCAGCAGCGAGCTCACCGCGCGGCCGGCGCCCGTCTTGGAGCGGGCCTCCAGCCACCGGCCGAGGTTTATGAAGAAGATCAGCATGGCGACTTCGTGCCATTGCGGGTGCGGCGGCACGCCGGTGCCGAAGGCGTAGGGATCTACCAGGAGCGTCACGCTGTAGAGCCAGGCCGTGGTGGTGCTCAGCGAGACCAGCGTGTTCATGTCGGCGGCGCGCGCGCCCAGCGAGCGCCGCAGGCCGACGTGGAAATGCCAGCCGCAGAAGGCCCAGGAGAAGGTGGCGGCCAAAAACAGCGTGTAGGGCGACATCGCCAGGAAGAGGTCGAGAAGGATGACGAAGGCGGCCAGCGCGGAGAAGAGCAGGCGCGAGAGGTAGTAGGTCTGCTCGCGCTCGAGCTCCTCGAAAGATACGCCTTCGGCGGCGGCCGAGGATTCGGAGAAGGCCAGGGCCTTGTAGCCGGCCGCGTCTATGGCGGCGCGCAGGCCGCGGGCGCCGGTCAGGGCTGGGTCGTAGGTGACGAAGGCGGTCTTGGACGGCAGGTGCACCGAGACGCGCCCGACGCCCTTAACGGCGCCGACGGCCTCTTCCACGCGCGCCACGCAGGACGCGCAATGAACTCCCTCCAGCGGTATGACAGCCTTTCTTAAATTTGGGGACACAATACCTATTTCCTTAACCCTTGAAGTACCTGTAAAAATCCAGGTTTTTCTTGCCTTTTTTGGGGGACAGAATACTCATTTCAGCGGGAAATAGGTATTGTGTCCCCAATTTCACCAGTTTCACAGGCTGGCGCGCCAAGCGGCTTCGACGTCGGACATGTCGCGCCAGGCGCCGGCGAACGCCTCGCCCACCGCCGAATCCGCCGGCAGGCCTTCCTTGAGCTTGCGCAGGAAGAGGTAGAAGTTGAAGTTCCCCCCGGCGCGTATCATGAAGGTGACCAGGCTGCCGGCCTGCGCGTACCATTTCTCTACGGCGGAGCCGGTCTGGGCGGCGGAGGGCGGCATGGAGGCCAGCGCGGTGAAAGAGAGCGGCGAGGGGCGCACCAGCGAAGCGACGCGCGCGGCGTAGACGTCGGCCGAGGCCGGCAGCGCGGCCTTCTCGGCGTGCACGGCTATACCTTCGTTTAGCCAGGTGAGCTGGGAGTAGTCGGTGCCGCCCATGAATTCCTTGAAGACCAGGTGGGCTATCTCGTGGGCGATGACGCCCCTGGCCGCGTCGTTCTCGTAGACGTAGATGGCGTTGCCGTAGGCTACGCCGCCGGACCATTCCGCCTGCCTGGCCTTGGCAAGGTACTCGTCCTTGCCGGCGTAGACGACGATATTGTACGGGGCCGACGGGGCGAAGGAATAGAGCCCCAGGTCGCTCATCAGCCGGGTGTAGCTGTCCTCGCAGAAGGTGGCGTAGGCCTGGGCTACTTCGTTGGAGTATGCCCGCACCAGGAAGCGCGAGGTCTCGACGGACTTGGAGCCCGGGTCCAGTTCGCCGTAGGGCGCCTGGTCCGGCACGGGCGCCTCCAGCATGTGCTGCCGGAGAACGTCCTCGGGAAGGGAGACGCAGGCGGAGAGTGTCAGAAGCGCGGGGAGAAGCAGGATGAGTTTTTTCATATCGTCAGCGTATCTCGGCTATGGAGGCGCGTATGGTGAGCGAGTCCAGCCGTACGTCTAGCGGGAGGTCGTCGAGGTCGAGCGAATACTTGAGCAGCGGTATGTACTTGGGCTCGAAGTCTGCCGAACCGTAACGCACCGTGCGCGGCGTGACCACCAGCTTGCGGCCCTTGAGTTCCACTTCGAGTTCCGCCTCGATGGGTTTGCCGCCCATCGTGCCAAAAATGGTCATGCCGTCGCCGAACTTGACCTCGAGGTCCTTGACCGGGAAGCCGCTCTTCTCCAGGAACCGTGCGACGGAGAAGTCGGTTATCTTGCCGCCCGTCAGGCGCACCGGGGAGGCCGAGAGGATGACGGGTTTTCCGTCCTCCAGGGCGAAGGAGAAGTTGGCGGCCGTGGCCGAGAAGCCGTGTATGTCCATCTCGCCGTAGGAGGCGTAGGAGGACGAGACGTCGGCCTTGGGATAGCGGCCGGAGGCGGGATCGAAACCGCCCGTCTTTATGACCACGTCGCGCAGTTTAAGCCCTCCGATGGAGAGAGACGGATACCTGAAGGTCCCCCCGCCCTGGTCGAACGGCAGGACGCGGCGCTTGTGATAAAGTTCGGTGTCGCCGGCCGGCAGGGAGATGGTCCCCGCCCGCTGAAAGGCGGCCCCAAGCCAGGAGGCCGAGCGTATCCGCGACGCGGCGGCGGCGGCCTCGGGAGAGGACGAAGGGGTCAGTGCCAGCACGTCGCAGAAAGAGGCCAGGTCCGCGCCGGAATCAATCACCTTCGCGCCTTCTATCCCGCGGCGGGAAAGCATCACGCGTATGGTGTCGGGGTTGAGGTATTCGCCGCCGCCCACCAGGCAGACCACCGGCGACCGGCGGCCCGCGGCGACGGGCCGCACGGCGGAGAGGAACTTCTCCGAGAAATCGTCCCCGCTCACCACGACGGCGCTTCCGAAGAGAGGGGCCAGCTTCACTCCCGGGAAATACTTCACTCCGACCAGCCCTGAGCCGTTTATGAGCATCAGCACGGCCGCCAGCGCGCCCGCTGGATAACGCAGCTTGCTTGGCATCATCACGCCCACGGCTATGGCGAAGGGCAGCAGCGCGGGATACATGTACTCGACCTCGCGCAGACCCAGCAGGGTGAAGAAGAGGTACGGCACGACGAACCAGAGGACGATCTTCTCCTTGCCGATGTAAGGCATGAAAACGGAGTAGTACATCCAGATCATGGCGACGGCGCCCAGCAGGAAGAACGGCAGGTGCATCGATTCGGCGGAGGCCTCGAGCAGCCACCAGAACTTGTCCCAGCGTGACAGGTCGGCGCCCGCCATGGAGCGGGCGAGCCAGGCGTTGTAGAAGGAGACGGCGTTCATCAGGTACCACGGCACGCCGGCGAGTATGCCGGGCAGGAGCCCCTTGAGCATCTCCGAGCGGTTCATGTGGCCGGAGGCCACGGCGATCATCATCGGCAGTAGCGGCAGGACATAAACCCAGTAGAAGACGTCGGTCATCACTCCCAGCGAGAACATAAGCCCCATCCAGAACAGCGGTTTGGGCCTGTCGAAATCCTCGGAGTTGAGATAGAAGCACCAGAAGCCGGCCGCGAAGGCCAGCGTGGCTATTTGCGGTGAGAGGGAGCGCGCGCATTCCAGGACGAAAGGGAACGACGCGGCGGCGACGGCGGCCGTCAGCGAAGAGAGAGTGTTGCGGTGCCGCCGGAGCGCGTAATAAATGAACGACAGCATCAGCGCCAGGTAGAAGGCGTTGACCAGGAAGACGGCGGTGCCGATGTCGGAGGTGACGAACTTGAGCACGGGCAGGTAGCTCAGGTAATAGAGCGGCGGCTGCGCGGCTGCGCCCTTGACGGAACCGGTGCCCAGCAGCGCGGCCGGACCTTCGGCCTCGTAGTCGGCCAGGTAGTCCTGGACCACGGTGACGCGCGCGGCCTCCTCGGCGCTGAAAAGGTCGCCCTGCCGGGATTTCCACTGCCAGAGGAAGATGGAACTGACGAGGATGAGGACGGCCAGGCCCAGCGGGCCTTTCTTCCAGTCCTCTCTCTTGGGGGCGGTGAGCTCTTTTTCGAAGAGGATGCTCTCGAAGGCCATCCTGGCCGCGTAGAATTTGTTCTTAAAGGTTACTGCGTGTTCCTGTTCCGGGCTCATCGGCGGCTCCTTTTCTTAACCAGCGCTTCCGCCCTTTTGGCGTAGAACTCGGAGTGGGCCGGGTCGGCCTCGGCGGCGTATTCGTATTCGTCCACGGCGCCGCGTATGTCGCCGCCGGCCGCGCGGATGTCGCCGGCCAGCACGCGCGCGCGGGCGTTTCCGTTGTCGAGCGTGTAGGCCTTAACGGCGTCCTCCAGCGCGCCCTCGCGGTAGCCGGTGCGGTAGAGCGCAACGCCGCGCCAGTAATGGTAGGCGGAAACGTCGGGCCGCAGCTGCACGGCCTTGTTGAAATCGGCTATGGCGCCGACGGTGTCGCCGGCGCGGAACTTAAGGCGCCCGCGGTCGAACCAGGCCTGCGCAACGCGGGGCTTGAGCTTTATGAACTCGTCCATGTCGTAGACGGCCTGCGACCACTGCTTGAGTTCGCCGTAGGCCATCGCGCGCTGGAACCAGGCCAGCGCCAGGTCGGGCTTGATCTCGATGGCGCGGGCGAGGTAATTGACCGCCACTACGGGATTTCCGGTCTTGAGCGCCACGATCCCGCGGTTGAGCATGGCCAGCGGGTTCTGCGGGTCCTTCTTGAGCGCGAGGTCCAGGTATTTTTCGGCCTGGTCGTAGCTGCCGGTGTCCAGGTAGAGCGCGCCGAGGTTGTTGTAGGCCGGCGCGTAGGACGGGTCCATGTCGATGGCCTTCTTGTAGTCGTTCTCGGCTTTGGTCCGGTCGCGCAGGCGCTCGTAAGCCAGGCCGCGCGAGGTGAAAGCCTCGGGGAATTTCCTTTTGAGCAGCACGGCGCGGGAGTAGAGCTCGATAGCCTTCATAGTCTCGCCGTGCGAGTAGGCCAGGTTCCCCCGCCTGTAGAAGGCTTCCGGGTCGCGGCCGCAGGCGGTCAGCGCGGCCAGAGCCAGCGAAGCTATGACGATGTTCTTAAAAAGTCCCATTTTATCCCTCCCGAAATTACGCCCCGAAACGTCCGCGCCGTCCCGCCGTCAGGCGCGCCGCCGCGCCTTCCCGTCGTCCTTCATGCCGAAAGCCAGCAGTACCGCCCCGACGGTGATGGAGGCGTCGGCCACGTTGAAGACCGCGGGGAAGAAGCTGAAATCCAGGAAGTCCACCACGTGGCCGTAGGCGATGCGGTCGTAGAGGTTGCCCAGCGCGCCGCCCAGCACCAGCGCGGCGCCGGCCTCGGCCGCGGCGCCGTGGGCGGCCAGGCGCCGCCGGAAGATCATCAGGGCCCCTATCAATACGGCGGAGAAGACGATGAAGAAGGCGTTGTTGTCGCGGAACATGCCGAAGGAAACGCCGGTGTTCTCGACGTAGTGCAGGCTGAAGAAAGGCAGCACCTGTACGCTGGAGAAGTAGAGTTTCTCCAGCACCAGCCCCTTGGTGAGCCTGTCGAGCAGGAACACCGAGAGCACTATGGCCGGGCTGAGGAGTTTGCGGGCGCTCATTTTTCGCAGGTCAGGCTCCGGCCTTCTTGAGTACTTCCGAGCAGCGGCCGCAGACGGCGGCGTGCGCCGCGTCGGCGCCGATGTCTTTGCGCCACTGCCAGCAGCGCGGGCACTTGGCGCCTTCGGCTTTTAGAGCCTCGACGGTGAGTTCCGGCGGGCCGGAGCGGTCCAGCGAGCAATCGGAGACTATCATGAACTGCGGCAGGACGGGCAGCGCGGACTCGATGAGGCCGGCCAGCGCGGCGTCGGAGGTCCGGAAGACCAGGCGGGCCTCCAGCGACGAGCCGACCTCGCCTTTCTGGCGGACGGACTCGATGGCTTTGAGCGCGGGCTCGCGCAGTTCCATAAGTTTGTCCCACCTGGCCGCCAGCGCCTCGTCCTTCCAGGCGGCCGGCGCTTCGGGTATCGCGGAGAGGAAGACGCTCTCGGGCAGAGCGGGGTCTATCTCGGCGCGGGCCACGCCCCAGGCCTCTTCGGCCGTGAACGAGAGCACCGGCGCGGTAAGCGGCAGGATAGTCACCAGCGCGTCGTAGAGCGCGGTCTGGGCCGAGCGGCGCTCGGGCGCGTCGGGCGAGAGCGTATAGAGCCGGTCCTTGAGCGCGTCCAGGTAGAAGGACGAGAGGTCCAGGATGCAGAAGTCCGCGATGGCGCGTATGGCGTGGCGGAACTCGTACTCGTTGTAAGCTTTGCGCGTCCTCTCCAGCATCAGCGCAAGGCGGTGGCGGAAATAGCGGTCCAGCTCCGTCATCGCGGCGTCGGCCACGCGGTGCTCGGCGGGGCGGAAGTCGCTTAAGTTCCCCATCAGGTAGCGCAGCGTGTTGCGGATCTTGCGGTAGGTGTCGATAGGGCCCGAGAGCAGCTTCTCGCCGATACGGACGTCGTCTGAATAGTCGCAGAGCGCGGTCCAGAGGCGCAGCACCTCGGCGCCGTACTTCTTCATGACCTCCTGGGGCGAGACGCTGTTGCCGGCGGACTTATGCATGGCGTGGCCGGTTTCGTCGAGCACCATGCCGTGGGTCAGCACGGCGCGGTAGGGCGGCTTGCCGTTGAGCGCCACCGACGGGATGAGCGAGGTCTGGAACCAGCCGCGGTGCTGGTCGGAGCCTTCCAGGTACATGTCGGAGGGATAATGGTCGCCGCCGGGAATGTGGCCGCTGCGGGCCACGGCGTACCAGGAGACGCCCGAATCGAGCCACACGTCGAGGATGTCCTTCTCCTTGCGGAACTCGCTTCCGCCGCAGGAGCATTTGTGGCCGGCGGGCAGGAGCTTCTCGACGGGCTCGCGGAACCAGAAATCGCTGCCTTCCGCGAAGACGCGCTCCTCCCAGGCCTTGAGCAGGGCGGAGTCGGTCTGGGGCTTCTCGCAGGATTTGCAGTAGAGCGCCAGGATGGGCGTGCCCCAGTAGCGCTGGCGCGAGAGGCACCAGTCGGGGCGCAGCTTGAGCATGGAGGTCATGCGCGTCTTGCCGCCGGAGGGGTACCAGGCCACGCGGTCGGCGGCCTCCACGAGTTTCTCGCGCAGGCCGTGTTCGTCCACGCGCAGGAACCACTGCTCGGTGGCGCGGAAGATGACCGGCTGCTTGCAGCGCCAGCAGTGCGGGTAGCTGTGGCCGATGTCCTTGTGGGCCAGCAGGACGCCGTCGTCCTTCATCGTCTCCACGATGTCCTTGTTGGACTCGAAGACCTTTTTCCCCTCGAAGGCGCCGGCGTCGGCGTTAAAAGTGCCGTCCTCTTTGACGGGGCAGAAGATGTCGATGCCCAGCTTCTTGCCCAGGTGGAAGTCGTCCTCGCCGTGGCCGGGCGCGATGTGTACGATGCCCGTGCCGGTGCCCATCTCGACGAAGTCGGCGGCGACGACCGGGCGGCCGAAGCGGCGGCGCTCGGGCAGGTGCGGGGCGAGGCAATGGGCGTACTCCAGACCCAGCAGGTCCTTGCCGGGGAGCTCGGCGTGCTTTGAAAGCTTCAGGCCGGATTCCTGCGCGAAGCTCTCGGCGAGCTTAGAGGCGACGACCAGGTATTCGCCCGCCGATTCCAGCACGGAGTAATCCTCGTCCTGCGCGACGGCCGCGGCCATGTTGGACGGCAGCGTCCAGGGGGTGGTGGTCCAGGCCACCAGGCTGACGGGACTGGAGCCGGCCTTCATCGCGGCGGGCGGGGCCAGCAGGCGGAACTTGATGTACACCGACGGGGAGGTCTTGTCCTTGTACTCCACCTCGGCGTCGGCCAGGGCGGTCTCGCAGCTGACGCACCAGTAGATGGCCTTCTTGTCGCGGCGGATATAGCCTTTCTCCAGCAGCTCGCGGAAGGCCTTTATGACGGTGCCCTCGTAGCGGTTGGACATCGTGACGTAGGGATTGTCCCAGTCGCCCAGGACGCCGAGGCGTTTGAATTCCTCGCGCTGTATGTCTATGAAGCGCTGCGCGAATTCGCGCGCCTTGCCGCGGAAGCCGGCGACGTCGTCGATGTGGCGCTTGCCCATCTTCATCTCTTTGAGCAGCGCCTGCTCGATGGGCAGGCCGTGGCAGTCCCAGCCGGGGACATAGGGAGTGTAGCGGCCCATCAGCGACTGCGATTTGACCAGGATATCCTTGAGGATCTTGTTGAGCGCGTGGCCGATATGGATGTGTCCGTTGGCGTAGGGCGGCCCGTCGTGGAGGATATAGGGCTTGGAGTCCTTGCGGAGCTCCAGCATCTTCCCGTAAAGGTCCATCCTGTTCCAGGAATCGAGAATGCCCGGCTCTTTCCTGGGCAGGTCGCCCCTCATGGAGAACGATGTTTTGGGCAGGAAAACGGTCTTAGAGTAATCTGTGTTCTTGGTGTCCATTTAACGATATCCTTTTAAAAACTATGCTAATTATACAAATTCGGGGACACAATACCTATTTCGGCCCGAAATAGGTATTGTGTCCCCCGACACCACGTTGTCGCCCCCGGTGTCTACACTCTTTTGGGGACATAATACCTATTGTCAGGAGGAGGGTTTATGCCAAGGATAGCGAGAGTGGTGATCCCGCAGTGCCCGCACCATATAACGCAGCGGGGAGTGCGTTCGATGCAGGTTTTTCTTAACGACGGAGACCGGAGAAAGTATCTGAATCTGCTCAGGGCGAACGGCAAAAAGTACGGCGTCGAATTACTGGCCTATTGCCTGATGTCCAACCATGTTCACATCGTCGCGGTTCCAGAAAGCGGGGATTCGCTGGCAAGAGCCATAGGAGAAACTCATCGCAAATACACTCGCGAGGTCAACCTGCGGGAAGATGTGCGCGGATATCTGTTCCAGGGCCGGTTCTATTCCTGCCCTACGGACGAGCGATATCTTATCACGGCCGCTTTATACGCGGAAAGGAACCCGGTCCGGGCCGGCATATGCGGTCACGCCTGGGACTACCCATGGTCCAGCGCCGCTTTCCATGCGGGGGCCGCCCCCTGGGATCCGCTCGTCGGGAAAAAGGTCGCCGGGATACCGGCGGATGAGTGGAAAAAAATGCTGGAAAACGACCCGGTCTCGGTCGAAGAACTAAAGCATCGCTCCCGAACCGGCCGCCCCGCCGGGACGCCCGAATTCATAAGCCGGGCGGAACTGCTCACCGGGCGGCAGCTTTTCCCGCGGCCGGCGGGCCGCAGGGGCGCCGACCGCGAAGGGGAGCTTACCCCCGCGACGTCTTGACCCAGACCTGGCGGGACCGGGGTCCGTCGTACTCGCACAGGTAGAGGCCCTGCCAGGTCCCTAACTGCAGCCGGCCGCCCTCGACGAAGACCGTCAGGGAGGGCCCGGTCAGGACGCTCTTGATGTGCGCCGGGGAATTCCCCTCGCCGTGGCGGTACGGATAAGCGTCGTCGATCACCTTGGCCAGCCCGGCCAGCACGTCGCTCTTCACCGAAGGATCGGCGTTCTCGTTTATGGCCAGCGCGCAGGTGGTATGCGGGCAGAACAGGTGGCAAAAGCCGTCCTCCAGCCCCGCCTCCGTCACCGCCGCCTGCACCTGTTCCGTTATATCGTTAAGCTCTTCCTTGCCCGTTTTAACCTGTAGTTTTTTCATAACGGTCATTCTATAACATCATGGCATTGGGGACACAATACCTATTTCCGCCGGAAATAGGTATTGTGTCCCCATTTGTGTCACCATATCTTTTTATATATACTTTCCAAGTTAAACGCATAAGTGTTACGGAGGGCTTAAATGAACACCGTACTAATAGTCTGCGCGGTCGCGGTAACCATAGCTTTCATAGCTTTCGTCTTCCACGCGGTGGAGACGCTGATACAGGTCCGCCACACGGCCAAGGCCGTCGAGTACCTGGCGCTCAACGCCGACAACAAGCTGGCCGCCCTTGACCCGATGATAACCGCGGCCAAGTCGGTCTCGGAGAACGTCTCCTCTGGCTGGTTCCGCGCGGTACAGTTCTTCTACAACCTGGTCAAGAACCGGTAAAGGCGGCGAGATGCGCATCCTGAGCAACATCTACGACGAGGGCACACTGCGCAAGATAGAGTTCCTGCGCAGGATACGGCTGTTCGAGGGAATAAGCAAGAAGAGCCTGATACACGTGCTGGAGAACCTCCAGGAGCGCACCTACCTCAAGGGCGAGACCATCTTCGCCGAGGGAGACATAGGCAGGGCACTCTTCATCGTTTTTTCCGGCAAGGTGACCCTTACAAAACTCAACCCCGAGACCGGCAAGGCGGAACCGCTGGCCGAAGTGAACCCGGGCGAGTTCTTCGGCGAGATGGCGCTGCTCGAGGAGATGCCCCGCAGCGCCGGCGCGGCGGCGGCCGAGGAGACGCAGGTCTTCATGCTCTTCAAGACCAAGCTGGAATCGCTGCTGTTCTCCTATCCCCGCATAGGCGTGGTCATCGCCTCGCAGCTGGCCAAGATACTTTCGGCCCGCCTCCGGGCCAAGACCGGCAAGGTCGCGGAAGAGGCCTGATGCCGTCGGCGATGATAAGGAGACAGGCGCAGTTCCTGCTGCCGGCGGCGCTGCTGCTGGCGGGCCTTTACCTCGCCGTCAAGGCCGGCGGCGCCGTCTTCCCCCTCATCCTCAGCGCCGCGCTGGCCTATCTGCTCAATCCCCTGGTCCGCTATTTCGAGGTGCGCGGAATAAAGCGCCTCTACGCCGTGGTCGGCCTCTACCTGGCCGCCGGCGCGATACTGGCCACGATAATCTACCTGGTCGTCTACCTCCTCTCCTTCGAGCTGGAATCGCTTCAGGAGACCTGGCCGGTATACGCCAAGCAGGCCGAAGCCTTCGTCTCCGATCTGAACATGAAGCTGGTGACCAGCTACCCGATACTTGAGAACCTGAACCTGGCCGGCAAGGTGGCGAAGGTGCTCGAGGCGGCCCCGGCCTTCGTCCTGGGACTGCTGCCGATGCTGAGCCTGCTCTTCCTGGTCCCTTTCATAACGTTCTTCGTCCTGCTGGGCGGCAGCGGCATAATCGATTATATCCTGGATCATATCCCGTCCCGGCATTCCGAAATAGTCCTGCACGTGACCTCGCGCATCGACGAGTCGCTGGGCAACTATCTGCGCGGCATACTGACCGAGGCCTTCATCATCTTCTTTATCGCCTTCAGCGGCCTGGTGCTGATGGGGATAAACTACGCCAGCGCCATAGCGATAATCATCGGTTTCTCGAGCCTCGTCCCCTACCTGGGGGCTTTCGTCGGGGCCGCGCTGGCCTCGGTGGTGGCCTACTTCCAGTTCGGCTCCTTCCTGGCGGTCTTCAAGGTGCTGCTGTTCTTCGTCGGGATACGATTCTTCGACGACTGGTTCCTGCAGCCCTACATCATGAAGCGGGCAGTGAAGCTCAACCCGGCCGTAATAGTGTTCGCACTGATGGCGGGCTGGGAACTGGGCGGGATCTGGGGCGTGGTGTTCTCGATACCGGTGACCTGCATAATCAAGGAGACGCTGGCGATAGCGATAGAGCTGCAGGAGACCGAATTCCAGTGGAAGCCGGCGCCCGAACCGACCCGCATCAGCATTCCCTACACCTGACCCGTATCGCCCGGACGATAAAAAAAGAGCGCCGCAAGCGCTCTTTTTTATTTTCTGCCGAAGGAGGGGCTCGAACCCTCACGACCCAAAGGGCCACGGGTTTTTGAGACCCGCGCGTCTGCCAGTTCCGCCACTTCGGCTAAATCGTAACCCGGGGACAGTATATCTATTTCCCGGAAGAAGCAGGCAAGGTGTCCCCAAGGCCAAGGAGAACATCCAGGGTTACGGGCTCAAGGCCGCGTTTCCGCGCTTCGGCCAGCACGGCTTTGGTCAGGTTCAGCGTGCGTTCGCGCACCTTCCCCCCGCCGTCGTGGAAAAGCAGTATGGCGCCGGGCTTCAGGGCTTTAAGGTAGCCGGCCACTATCTCCTCGTCGGAGAGTTTGGTCCAGTCGCTGCCGTAGGTCCAGTTGACCAGCGCGTAGCCCTCCGCGGCGGCGACCTTCCGCACCCAGTCCCGGGAGTAGCCGTTTGGCATGCGCATTATATACGGCCGGTAGCCGCAGGCCTTCTCGATGATTTTCCCGGCGGGTTCCAGTTCCCCGGCAAGGATCTTCTCCCGGTCGGAATCCACGGCCAGTTTGAAATAATTCTTGTGCGCGACGGTGTGATTAGCTGCCAGGTGCCCTTCGGAGCAGGCGCGCTCCAGAACGGCCAGCCGTTTGCCGGCGGGCGCACCGCTGACGAAGAAAGTGGCCTTGGCGCCGGAGGACGCCAGCAGGTCCAGCAGGGCGGGCGTGGTGGCGCCCGGACCGTCGTCGTAGGTGAGCGCGAAGAAGGTCCCGGTGGACGGACCGGAGGTATAGAATTTTCCCGCGTAGTCCTGCGCCCCGGCCGAGACCGGGACCAGCAGGCAGGCGAAAAGGATCTTCAGCGGCGTCGCCATACTCTTATTATATCTCATGGCGCTCCAGTTTGGCCCGCCCCAGCTTCCAGGGCAGGTAGAGCGCCGCCGCCGTCACGACGAAGAAGCCGACCGCCGAGAAGGCGATGCCGCGCCAGTCCCAGGGGTGCGCGCGGCCGAAGCGCTCTGCGAAATGCATCTGCACGGGCCAGGCCTCGAAGCCCATCGCCAGCGCCAGGTAGCCCATGGCGCAGGCCATGTAGATGAAGCCGCCGTAGGAGGATTCTATCTGGTGTATGTTCTCGACGCGGAAATCGGGAAACAGCGCGCCCAGGCCCACGCCCATGACAGTGATGACCAGCGACGAGACCAGTATGGTGAACAGCGAGAGCCAGGCGATGAAGGCGTCGGCCTGCAGCAGGTGGTTGGACGCCATCACCAGTATCACGCCGATGAGCATGGACGGCGGCAGCGTGAAGAGGAGCTTCTCGCGCATGAACTGGGCCACGGTGACGGGCGCGCTCCTGGAGAGCCAGTAGCAGTTCCCCTCCAGGCTTATCGACGGGAAGGTGAAGCGCAGGCCGATGGCGGCCATGACGAAGCCCGCAACGCCGATATTGAGGAACGAGACCATGCTCTTCATGGCCGGGGTGTCCAGCGGCAGCTGGCGTATGCTGAAGAGGTAGACCATTATAAGCGCGCCTATCAGGATGACCTGCGACCAGTAGCGCGCGTCGCGCGCGAACATGAGGCGGTCCTTCCAGTACATCGTAAGCGACCCGCGCCAGCGCGAGCCGGCGCTCACCAGCCGCTGTTCCCACAAGAGCCGCGGCAGGCCCCTGAACTTGGGCGAGGACTGCGCGCCGCTGAAACCCTGCGCGTAGACGCGCCCGGAGAGGAAATACATGAAGGTGTAGAGGACGGCGGCGCCGGCGGCCAGCGCCCCGCCGTAGAGCAGGAACTGCGGCCAGCGCTCCGCGCCGTAGGCCATCATGGCCTTGGTGACCCACCAGGAGGGCAGGTATTCCGCCGTCGGGGACTGCAGGTACTGTATGTACTGCGCCACCACCTCGAGCGAATCCGGGCGCAGCAGCTGCTCGGGCTTTGAGAAGCGGAAGGCAACGTAGACCAGCGAGACCGACAGGCTGCCCAGCAGCCAGGTGAGGTCGCGCGTTCTCGACGACGGGAACCAGTACATGACCAGCATGCTGAAGATGACGCCGAAGGAGCCGGCGACCAGCACGAAAGGGACCATCAGCAGGCAGTAGGAAGCGAAGAAGGCCGGCGAGAGCATCTTGACCTTCATGAGCGCCAGCATGTAGGGGATTATCGCCAGGAACAGCGTCCACGACGAGTAGAAGACGGTCTCGAGCGCCTTGTCCATGAACAGCGTGCGGTGGTCGAGCGGGCAGGAGAAGAGGAACTTAAGATCGAAAGAATAATAGAGCGTCGTCATCGAGATGATTATAGAACTGACGATTATCATCGAGAAGGTGATGAGCAGCACCATCGAGGTGAGTTTCCAGGACAGCATGGGCCCTATCAGCTGCACGCCGTCTAGGTAGTAGAGCAGGCGCAGGAACGAGAAGTAGAGGATGGCCAGCATGCCCAGGCCGACGGAGAGGAACATGAGCGTCTTGGCCAGTTCCCAGCCGCGCAGGGCCTTTAGACGGTTGAAGAAGGTGAAGACCTTTCTTTTGAGCAGGAGGGAGAGCATCGGCTCAGTCCCCGGTGAGGGAAAGGAAGATATCCTCGAGGGTGTGGCCTTCCGGCGAGCCCGACATGCGGCGGAGCTCCTCTACGGTGCCCTCGGCTATCAGCTTCCCTTTGTAGATGATGCCGACGCGGCCGCAGAGCTTCTCGGCCATCTCCAGGATATGTGTGCACATGAAGACGCAGGCGCCCGAGCGGGCTATGCCCAGCAGGAGCTCGCGGAAGCGGCGTATACTGCGCGGGTCCAGGCCGACGGTGGGCTCGTCGAAGAGGACGACCCTGGGCTTGCGCAGCAGCACGCTGGCGATGAGCAGTTTCTGCTTCATGCCGTGGGAATAGGATTCGAGCAGTTCCCCCCCGGACTCCGAGAGGTCGAACGTCTCCAGCAGTTTGGGGATCTCGCGCTCCTGCTCTTCGAGCGGGACGGAGTAGAGGTCGCCGATGAAGCGCAGCAGTTCGCGGCCGGTCAGCTTGGGATAGACGAACGGCTCGTCGGGGATATAGGCCAGGCGGCGCTTGGCGGCCAGGGGGTCCAGGGAGACGTCCACGCCGTCCACCAGCACGCGGCCGCCGGTCGGCCGCATGATGCCCGAGAGTATCTTGACGGTGGTGGTCTTGCCGGCGCCGTTGGGGCCGAGGAAGCCGTAGATCTCGCCGGGCGGGACCTTGAGCGACAGGCCGTCGACGGCCCTGAAGGCGCCGAAGGACTTGGTGAGGTTCTCTATCTCTATCACGGCGGAACGGGGGGAGCGGCCGGCTTACGCGCCCTGGCGCTGTTCCATCTTATCGAGATAGTTCTTTATCTCGATCCTGGTGGTGAGCTGGCGGAGATGGTAGTTGGCCACCTGCATGAACTTTTCCTGGTAAAGTTCCTGGAGCACCTTATCCTTCTCCTTCTCGAAGGACTTGAAGCCCTTCTTGTTGGCCAGGTAGTAGGCGCGGAGCTCGTCGGGGGTGACCTTTATGGTGGTGTAGAGGAACTGCTTGTACTTGGAGGCCAGGCGGGCCTTGCGGCGCCACGCCTCGTACTCGCTGGGGGCCATGCGGAACTCGTTCCAGATGGTCTGGTAATAGAGGCGCGGATTGAACGTATCGCCGTCGCGGAAGGCGGAGGTGCCCTGTATCTCGGCGGAGAGCTCGAAATCGGAGACGCCCATGTCCATCTTCTCGGCCTGCATCTGCATGAGCTCCTCTATGACCATCTCGCGGAAGACCTCCTGCTGCACGCCGCGGCGCACCATCTCGCCGATGTCGGTGCCGCTGTCGCGCAGGCTGTTGATGACGCGGTTGACCTGGGCCGAGAAGCGCTGGTAGGGGATCTTGCGGCCGTCTATGTCGGCCACGGCCCCGGAAGTGTTGTCCGTGAACATATAGGCGCCCAGGCCGACGAAGACGCCGGCGAGGAAGATAGAGACGGTGCCGATGAAGATAGGCTTGCGGTGGCGTGAGAAGAAAGAGATCATCGTGTTTTAAACTCCTGGTGTTAGTGTATCCGCGCGCTCAGCCCCTGGCGGGCTTGTCGGCCTTTTCTTTGACGGGCTCCTGCGCCAGCGCGCCGGCGGGCTGTTCCTTGGCCGGCGGCTCCATGGAACAGTTCCCGTTGAAGAACGCTCCCTCTTCCAGGACTATGCGCGGGGCCCTGAGGTCGCCCTCAACGCGGGCGCCGGACATCACCTCTATGGCGGCCAGCGCCAGTATGTTGCCCTTCACCTCTCCGCCCACCGAGCAGGTCTCGCAGGAGATGTCGCCCTTTATCTTGCCGCTCTTGCCGACGGTGACCATCTTGGCGTCCACTATCGAGCCGTCGATGCGGCCGTCGATCTTGAGCGAGCCCTTGGCCGTCAGCGTGCCCTGGAAATAGGCTTCCTTGCCGAACACAGTGTCGGGGTTGGTGGCGTCAAAAGCCGTCTTGCCGTTCTTGAATATGGACATAATCCCTCTCTCCGTAACGCTCAGCGGCCTGGGCCCATCAGGCCCTCGAAAACGCCGGCGAAGAATGTGGTCTTTCCCCCCGCATTGAAATAGCGCTCGGGGTTCTTGGGAATCCCGCCTTCGAGCACCTCGTAATGCACGTGCGAGCCGGTAGAGGTGCCGGTGGTGCCCATCAGGCCGATGCGCTGGCCGCGCTTGACCGCGGCGCCTTCCTTGACCAGCGATTCGGTCATGTGGCCGTAAAGGGTGGAGTAACCGAAGCCGTGGTCTATCAGCACGGCTATGCCGTATCCGCCGATCCAGCCGGTGTGACGGACCACGCCGTCGGCGGTAGCGAGCAGGGGCGTGCCCGCGTCGTTGGCGATGTCCACGCCGCTGTGGTATTCGCTCGAAAGCCTGAGCGGGTGTATGCGGTAGCCGAACCGGGAGGTGATGCGGCCTTCGGTGGGCCAGATCGAGGGCAGGGCCTTGGCCAGGTTATGCTTGTTGGCCAGGTACCAGGTTATCTCGGTGTAGCTGGAGAGGCGCTTGCGCGACTCCTCCTGCATGCGGCTGATGGCGCCGCTCATGGCCTCGTCGTTCATCGCGGCGTTCTTGCGGGCCAGCAGCTTCTTGAAATCGGCGATATCGGAGGCGGCGGGTCCGCCGACGGAACCGGCCAGGTCCGGGCGTCCGCCCATGCCGACTATCTTGCGGATCTGGGCGTCGGTGCGCTTGGTCATCTCCAGGTAATGAAGACCTTTCTCCACCTTCATGGCCATGTAGTCCATGCGGGTGCGCAGCATGTGGTTGTCGGCCTTGGTGACGTAGTAGTCGGCCTGGCGGCCGGAAATGTAACCGGCCCAGAGGGTGAAACCGGTCCAGGCGCCGCCCAGGGCCAGAAGGAACAGGTTGAGCAGCACCAGGAACGTCCACCTGTTGTCCACGTGGGCGCGGATCAATTCGAACATCCGGGTGGGAAGCTCGGTATCGATGACGTAGTTGGTGGAGGCCAGACTTACCGCCAGG
>JAVVFK010000239.1:0-3611 GCA_032251015.1 Elusimicrobiales bacterium | reverse complement strand
CCTCGCCGCGCCGGCGCTGGCCCTGCTGGCCGACTCCGCCGGGGCTGGCTACTCCGGCCAGGCCCATCCCCTGCTGGCGCCGCTCGTCTACAAGCCTTTCGTCTCGCTCTTCTGTCTGGCGGCCGCCGGCGGACTTTTCGTCTGGGCGCAGTTCACGCGGCATTACCGGTTCGCCTTCTGGCACACGGCCGTTTCGCTGACCGCGCTGATAGCCGCCTATTCCGCCGGCGCGCTCATCCACGGCAGCGCCGGGTTCGACACGGTCTCCCGCGCTTTCCTCGCCGCTTCCATGTCGGCCATGGGATCGGTAATGATAGGATCCCTTCCGGTCTATACTCTTTTCCTGGTCGTCGCCGGGTCTTTCCTTATAGCCTCTTCGCGCCTGGCCGCGAAAGTCTCCGGCGCGCTGCTCTATCTCCTCGCCTACGGAGCCCTTTACATGTACCTCCGCCCGGAGCCCTCGATGGCGATGGACCCGGTCTATTTCTACGTCTCGGTCACGCTGGTGCTCGCCGCCATCGCCGCCGGCGCCGCCCAGAAGACCTTCAACCTGCTTCTCAACCCGCCGGTACTCATGGCCGCCGCGCTGGCGGTGCTCTTCGTGGGACTGATGAAGCCGGCCCTGGAATCGGAGGTAGCGGCGGCGGCGGCCAGGGACGCGGACCGGGTCAGGGTCCTCAGGCACCAGGAGACGGCCCGCCGCCAGAGACTGGCCGCGGAGGAGATCACCGAATACGACCTGGACGGCCGCCCCGTGCGGCGGCCCGCCCTTCCTGATATAGACCAGGTCATACCTTATAAAAAGCCCGCGGAGCTGCGCGCCCTGGCCAAGCTGAACTTCGTCGGCGCGATGAAGGAACGCATGGCCGCCGACACGGCCTCTTCCGGCGCGCTGCTGCTGCTCTCGGCCCTGCTCACCCTGCTGGCGAACGGGCTTTATCTTTCGGAAGCGGCCGCATACTACCGCCAGGAGTCAGAACTATGAAAAAATTCTTCTTTTCCGACATTCTCTGGGGCTCCCTCCTGACCCTGACCGCCTTCTTTTTCTACTTCACGGGCAGCGGCATCGAGACCATGGAACTCAAGTTCTACGACATGCGCGCCAGCATGCGGGCCGCGGCCGTCTCCAGCCAGGATATAGCCATCATCGAGATAGACGACGAAAGCATCTCCCGCATCGGGCGCTGGCCCTGGCCGCGTTCCAGGATGGCCGAGATGCTGGTCCTCCTCTCCACCCCGACGGCCCGGCCTTCGGCCATCGGCCTCAACGTCCTTTTCTCCGAACCCGAAAAGAACGCCGACCTGGACCTCGCCTCCCGCATAGCCTGGAAGTACGCGGAACTGCGCGAAGCGAAAAAAATCAAGGAGACCACCAAAGAATCGGAATTCCTGGACTTCCTCGCCCAGGCGCGCAGCGAGGCCGACAACGACGCCAAGCTCAGCCTGGCCATCAGCACGGCCGCCAACGTGGCCCTGCCCCTTTATTTCGACGTCGGAGAGGTGCTCTCGAAACCGCCCGCGGAGCCCGAATGGCTCACGGCCTTCGCCGCCCCGGTCTCGCGGGCCGAGGGGGGGCTGGACATACCCTACGAGGGCGCGGCCTTCACCGCCCCCGTCGCGACGCTGGGGTCGGCCGCGGCCGGGACCGGGCATGTGAACGTCTTCAGCGACCTCGACGGCGCCGTGCGCAAGGAATCCCCGTTTATACCCTACAACAACCGCTACTATCCCTCCCTCGCGGTGGAACTGGTCAGGACCCACCTGGGCCTGCCGACGGCGGACCTCCTGCTCAAGCCCGGCGTCTCCTTCTCCGTGGGGAAACGCACCGTGCGGATGGACGCCTCGTCCTCCCTGCTCATCTCGTTCAACGAGAGCGGCTCCTACAAATACTACTCCTTCTACGACGTCCTCAACGGCAAGGTGGTGCCGGACGCCTTCAAGAACAAGATCGTCCTGATAGGGCCCACCGCGCAGGGCGTCGGCAGCCTCTACGTCACCCCGGTGGGCAAGAACCTGCCGGCCGTGGAATTCACGGCCAACGTGATAGACAGCATCCTTCATTCCAATTTCATAACCCGGCCGCCGTGGGGCTTCAACGCGGAGCTGGGCATGCTGCTGCTGACCGGCCTTTTCATAACCTTCGCCCTGCCGCGCTTAAAGGCCCTGCTCGGCGCCATAGTGACCGCCGTGCTCCTGACGGGCTTCGTCGGCGCGGGCGTCTACCTATTCACCGCCGAGGCGCTCTGGCTCAAGACCATGTACCCGTCGCTGCTGCTGGTGACCGGCTACATCTTCGTGATCTCCAAGCGTTTCTTCACCGCGGAGAAGGGCAAAGAGCTCATCGAGGTCTCGCAGATCGAGACCAACAAGATGCTCGGCCTTTCGTTCCAGGGCCAGGGCATGCTGGACCTCGCCTTCGAGAAGTTCCGCCTCTGCCCGCTCGACGACAACATGAAGGACACTCTTTACAACCTGGCGCTGGACTTCGAGCGCAAGCGCCAGTACAACAAGGCGGTCGCCGTCTACGAGCACATCGCGAACAGAGACCCGGAGTTCAAGGACATAAAGAACAAGATCGACATGCTCAGGAAGGCCGCCGACGGCGCCGTGTTCGGCGGCGTGGGAGGCAAGGGCGGCGGCGGCGACGCCACCATGATGGTGGCCGGCTCCAGCACCACGCCGACGCTGGGGCGCTACGAGATAAAGAAAGAGCTCGGCAAGGGCGCGATGGGAATAGTCTACCTCGGCGTGGACCCCAAGATAAACCGCTCCGTCGCCATCAAGACCATGCGCTTCGAGGAAGGGCTCGACGAGAAAGCGATGAAGGAGCTCAAGGACCGTTTCTTCCGCGAAGCCCAGGCGGCCGGCAACCTGACCCATCCCCACATCGTCAAGATCTACGACGCGGGAGAGGAGCAGGATATCGCCTATATCGCCATGGAACTGCTCAAGGGCGACGACCTCAAGAAATGGGCGTCCAAGGACAACCTGCTGCCCGTCGATAAGGTCCTGGAGTACATCGCCCACTCCGCCGACGCGCTGTCCTACGCTCACAAGAGCGGCATCGTGCACCGCGACATAAAGCCGGCCAACATCATGCTGCTCGAGGACGGCACCATACGCGTGGCCGACTTCGGCATCGCCCGCATAACGGAATCGTCCAAGACCGCCACCGGCACGGTGCTCGGCACTCCTTATTATATGAGCCCAGAGCAGATAGCCGGCAAGAAAGTGGACGGCCGCGCCGATCTCTTCTCGCTGGGCGTCACTCTCTACGAGCTGCTGACCGGCGAACGGCCCTGGAAGGGAGGGGAGTCCATCGGCACGCTCCTGTTCCAGATAACCAGCGACCCCTACCCGGACCCGATCGAGATAAGACCGGACCTGCCCCCCGACATAGTCGCGGTGATAGACAAGGCCCTCAAGAAGAAGCCCGAAGAACGTTTCCAGACCGGCGCCGAGATGGCCCAGGCCCTCAGGGACGTGCTGGCCGGGAAGAAACCGGAGATACCCCAGGGCCCCGCGCCCGAACCGGCCCCGGCCACGCCTTCGATACAGCAGGCCATGAGGGCCGAAACGCCCAAGCCGGGACCCCAGGCCCCCGCCCACCC
>JAVVFK010000238.1:0-3618 GCA_032251015.1 Elusimicrobiales bacterium | reverse complement strand
AGCACCTGCGCTCGGAGACCCGGGAGGTGGAGCGCGCGGTACGCGCGCGCGACTGGGACAACCTTGAGGAGGAGCTCGGCGACCTGCTGCTTCAGGTGGTGTTCCACGCCGCGCTTGCCGAGGCCAAAGGACGCTTCTCCATGCGCGACGTGGTCCGGGGCATAAACTCCAAGCTGGTGCGCCGCCACCCGCACGTCTTCGGCCGTGAAAAACTCCGCACCTCCGGAGAGGTGCTGGCGCGGTGGAACGATATAAAGAAAGAAGAGAAGCGCTCGGCGGCCGGCGGGCGCCGAGCCCGCTGACGGCATGGACGGCATCGTCTCCGCCGGCAGGTTCGGGGGTCTGGCCGCGCTGGACTACGGCCTGCTGGGCGCCGCCGTCCTGGCGCTCTTCCTGATATCTTATTTCAAGGGGCGCGAGGAGCGCGACACCAGGGATTATTTCCTCGGCAGCCGCAAGACGCCGGTCTGGGTGGGCACGCTCTCCTTCGTCGCCACCGAGATAAGCGCGATGACCATAGTCGGCATACCGCCGATAGGCTACATGGAGAACTGGCAGTACCTGCAGTTCTTCCTCGGTTCCGCGGCCGCCCGGGTGCTTATCGCGTTCGTGTTCATCCCGGCCTTTTACAAGTTCAATTGCACCACCATCTACGAATTCCTCCGGCACCGTTTCGGCGCCGGCACCCAGTACGCCGGCTCCTCCTTCTTTTTCGTGACCCGTCTTTTTGCCTCCGGCGTCCGGCTCTACGCGGCCTCGCTGGCGGTCTCCGTCATAATGGGGTGGGAACTCTGGCATACGATAGCGTTCTTCACCGTCATCAGCGTCATATTCATAGGCTTCGGCGGCATCAAGGCGGTGCTCTGGACCGGCACTTTCGAGTCGGTAATGTTCTTCGCGGCCGGGGCGGCGGTGGCGGGCTGGCTGGTCATGCATATCGACGGCGGCCTGGCGGGGGCCTGGCAGGTCGCCTCCGAGGCGGGGAAACTGTCGGTCTTCAATCTTGGCTGGGGCATGGAGAACCCCAACCTGCTGTGGGCCGCTCTGCTCAACGGCGTCTTCGGCTCGATGGCGGCCTTCGGTACCGACCAGGAACTGATGCAGCGTCTGCTTACGCTCGAGACCAGGAAGGAGAGCCAGCGGACTATTATCTACACTATCTTCACCAGCGTGCCGCTGACCTGGCTTTACCTGGGGATAGGCACGCTGCTTTATGTCTTCTACCGTCAGAACTCGGGCCTGCCTCTGCCGGAGAACGCGGACAAGATCCTGTCCCATTTTACAGTGCACGTGCTGCCTTCGGGGCTCAAGGGGCTGGTGCTGACCGCGGTGGTGCTGGCCAGTATAGACTCCCCGCTGAGTTCCCTGTCCTCTTCTTTCGTTACCGACATCTACAGGCCGCTGATAAAGAAAGACGGGGACGAGCGCCATTACCTGTTCGTCTCCAGGGTCAGCGTGGTCTGTTTCGGCCTGCTGCTGTCGGGCATAGCCTGGGCCTGCGCGGCGGGCCAGGGACGCATGCTCTGGCTGGCGTTCAAGATAAACGGCGTGACGGCGGGCAGCCTCCTGGGAGTTTTCCTGCTGGGGCTGCTGACGGCGCGCCGGGCCAACCGTGCCAATGTCGCGGCCATGGTGCTCAGCGCCGTGATGGCGGCGGGCGTACTTTTCTCCTCCGAGAGGGGGACGCTGGCGCTGGGCTGGAGCTGGATAATAGTTATAGGGACGTTCTCCACCTTCGCCCTGGCCTGGTTTCTCGGCCCCCTGCTGGATAAAGAAAAGACAGAATAACTGTTCCCGTTGCACGCGGCTTGTACCGGAAGAGTTATTCCTATTTGGTAGAATCGCTAGTATGACGGGGAAGTTCAAGCTGAAGGCGCCGTTCAAGGCGGCGGGCGACCAACCGGCGGCGATAAAGAAGCTGCGCGCCGGGCTGGACGGCGGCCTGCGCGACCAGGTGCTGCTGGGCGTGACCGGCTCGGGCAAGACGTTCACCATGGCCTCGCTCATCGCGGAGATGAACAAGCCGGCGCTGATCATTTCGCCCAACAAGGTGCTGGCCGCCCAGCTCTACTCGGAATTCCGGACCTTCTTCCCGGAGAACGCCGTGGAGTATTTCGTCTCCTACTACGATTACTACCAGCCCGAAGCCTATATCCCTTCCACCGACACCTACATCGAGAAGGACTCGGCCATCAACCAGCAGCTCGACAAACTGCGGCTCAAAGCCACCGCATCCATCCTCTCCCGCCCCGACACCATAGTGGTCGCTTCGGTCTCGTGCATCTACAATATCGGCTCGCCCGAAAATTTCGCCAAGATGGGTCTTTACCTGGAGAAGGGCCGCCCGCTGGCCCGCAGGGAGCTGACCGAGAAGCTGGTGGCCATACGCTACGAGCGAAACGACCTGGAACTCTCGCGCGGCAAATTCCGCCCGCGCGGCGGATTCGTCGATATATTCCCCGGCGATTCCGAGACGGCCTTCCGGATACAGCTTTCCGACGCTGTCGAGTCCATCGTCGAGTTCGACCCGCTGACCGGGACCGAGCTGAAGGAGCACAAGCACGCCTGGATATACCCCGCCAATCATTTCGTGTCCACGCCGGCCGAGATAGGAGAGGCGCTCAAGCTGATCTCGGCCGAGCTGACGGAACGGCTGGCCGTCCTGAAGGCCGAGAACAAGCTGGTGGAGGCGCAGCGGCTGGAACAGCGCACCCGCTACGACATGGAGATGCTGGCCCAGACCGGCTACTGCCACGGCATAGAGAACTATTCGCGCCACCTGGCCGGCCGGCCCTCCGGCGAGCGCCCGGCCTGCCTCTTCGATTATTTCCCCAAAGATTTTCTTTTCTTCGTAGATGAATCCCATGTCACGGTGCCGCAGGTGCGCGGCATGTACGCCGGCGACCGCAGCCGCAAGCAGACGCTGGTTAACTTCGGCTTCCGCCTGCCGTCGGCGCTGGATAACCGGCCGCTCAAATTCGACGAGTTCGAGGCGCTGCGCCCGCGCACGGTCTATGTCTCGGCCACGCCGGGGCCCTATGAGCTGGGACTGGCCGGAAAGACGGCCATAGCGGAGCAGATCATCCGCCCGACCGGCCTGGTGGACCCGCCGGTGCGCGTCCTGCCGCTGACTGGCCAGGTGAAGGCGCTGACGGGGGAGATAGAGAAGCGCGCGAAACTCAAAGAGCGCACGCTGGTGCTGACGCTGACCAAGAAGACGGCCGAGGACCTCAGCGAGTTCCTGGCCGGCAAGGGCGTACGCGCCAAGTACATCCATTCGTCGATGGACACGCTGGAGAGGCTCGAGATACTCGACGAGTTCAGGAAGGGCGGCTTCGACGCGCTGGTGGGCATCAACCTGCTGCGAGAGGGCCTGGACATCCCCGAGGTCTCGCTGGTGGCCATACTCAACGCCGACAACGAGGGCTTCCTGCGCAGCGAGACCACGCTGATGCAGATCTCGGGCCGCGCCGCGCGCAATAAGTGCGGCGAGGTGCTGCTCTTCGCCGACCGCAGGACCGGTTCCATGGGCCGCGCGCTCGACGAGATGGACCGCCGCCGGAAGAAGCAGGAGGAGTACAACGAGAAGCACGGAATAAAGCCCGAGAGCGTGATCCG
>JAVVFK010000237.1:0-3625 GCA_032251015.1 Elusimicrobiales bacterium | reverse complement strand
CCCCGGTGGACCTTTCCCATACCGCCGGAACGGATATCAGCGCCTCGCTGCGCCGCTCTTTCTCTCCCGCGGCCCTGCCGTCCAGCGGCTACGCCCCCACCTATGACCTGAGGGCTATCGGCAAGGTCACGCCCGTGAAGGACCAGGGCGCCAACGGGAACTGCTGGGCCTACGCCACTTACGCTTCGCTGGAGTCCAGCCTGCTCACCGCCGAGAACTGGGACTTCAACGAATACCGCATGTCCACCACCCATGATTTCGACTGGGGAATAAACGACGGCGGCAATGCCTCCATGTCGGCCGCTTACCTAACGCGCTGGAGCGGGCCCATGACGGAAGGCCAGTCCTCCCCGGTGCGCAAGCACCTGCAGGGCATGACCTGGCTGCCGACGGCGGCGGGGCCCAACGAAGCCGCTTACAAGAACAACGTAAAAGCCGCGCTTACCTCCCGCGGCGCGCTTTACGCCAGCATATACCAGGACAATAACGCTTTCCGCAATAACGCCACCAACTTCTACAACAGTCTCTGCACGGGCGGTCCGTTCACGGTCGGCACCTGCTCCTGCAGCCCCGGCGGCGACTGCGGCGGACACGCCATCACCCTGGTCGGCTGGGACGACAACTACGACGCGGCCAATTTTACCACCGCCGCGCACGGGACCCCCGCCGGCAACGGCGCCTTCATCGCCAAGAACAGCTGGGGCACGGATTCGGGCGCTTCCGGCTATTTCTACATCTCCTATTACGACACCAGCCTGGGCGGCGAGACGGCCCTGTTCGACGAGGCCGAGGCGGCGGATAACTACACGACCATATACCAGTACGACCCGCTCGGCTATACTTACAGGATCGGTAAGGAGGACATAGAGGGGACCGGCAGCCTCACGGAGTGGATGGCCAATATCTTCACGGCTTCCGCCGACGGACATGTCCGCGCGGCCGGCTTCTACACCACCGACGTGAACGCCTCCTACGAGATATACGTGTACACCGGGGTGCCCGCCGGCTCCCCGCGCGGCGGTACGCTGGCCTGGAGCGGCAGCGGCGCCCTGGCCGCCGCCGGTTATCACACGGTGCCCGTGGCGGGGAACGTCCCTGTCTCGTCGGGGCAGAGATTCTCCGTGGTGGTCAAACTTACCAACTCCTCCGACCCGTACCCGGTCGCCGTCGAGGCCAATACCCAGGACTGGGCCACGCCGCAGAGCTACAGTTCCGGCGCCACCGCCGCGGCCGGGCAGAGCTATGTGAGTTCCAATGGTTCCTCGTGGACGGACCTGACCACGGTGCGCGACAGTCATTTTCACGACGATTTCTACCGTTCCAATGTCTGCCTCAAGGCTTACGCCGACACCGACGCCACTCCGCCGTCGGACGTGTCCGCCGTTTACGACGGCTCAGCCGCGGGCGTCGACATAGACAAGACCGGCTCCACCACCCAGCTCTCCGCTAACTGGACCGCCTCCTCCGACCCCGAGAGCGGGATAGCGCGCTACGATTACGCCATCGGCACCTACGCCGGCGGTACGGACGTGCGGACCTGGACCTCCAACGGCACCTCGCTTTCGGCCACGGCCTCGGGGCTGTCGCTGACCAACGGCATCACTTATCATTTCGGCGTCAGGGCGGTCAACGGCCTGGGCCTCGCTTCCGCTCCCGCCTGGTCCGACGGGCAGATGGTGGACACCACGGCGCCGGAGGACGTCCCTTACGTAGACGACGGCATCGGTTACGATTTAGATTACGTTACTTCCCTCACCTCGCTCTCGGCCAGCTGGGGGGCCTCGCCTTCGGCCGGCGTTACCGCCTATTCTTACGCTATCGGCACTGCCCCCGGCGGGACCGGCGTCCTCGGGTGGACTTCCGCCGGACTGTCGCTTTCTGTTACGCGCTCCGGCCTTACCCTGGCCGAGAACACTACCTATTATTTCTCGGTGCGGGCGTACAACGGCTCCTCCGGCTACTATTCCGCCGGGCTCTCTTCCGACGGACAGCTGACGGATACGATAGCCCCGCGCGCGCGGGTGATAGTGCAGAGCGGCCTGCCGGCCGCGGGCGGCCCGTTCACGGCTCGCCTTATAGTGGACGAGGCCAACGCGCTCGCCTCAGACCCGGTGTTCTATTTCACGGACTCCGCGGGCCGGCGCGTGAACCCGGAACTCGAGCGGGTCAACTCCTCCACCTGGACCGCTTCGGCCTACGTCGAGTCGTATTATTCCACCGGTACCGCGACTTTCCATTTCTCGGCGTCGGACCCCGCGGGCAACGCCGGCTCCTCCATAGATTCGGGCGCCACTTTCCCGATAGACCTGGCCCTCTCGGGCGCCGCCGGCGGGCTCGTCTCCAACAGCGACGGCATGGCCGTCTCCATGCCGGCCGGGGCCGCGGCGGGGACTTACTTCGTAGGGATATCGACGGTGGACGCCGCGCGCCGGCAGTCGGCGGACTCTTCTTCGCCGGATTCGTCCGCTCTTTATCATTACGACCTCGCCCGCGAGTTCCTGGCCTTCGACGCGGCGGGCGTCCCTATCACTTCCTTTTCCGCGCCGCCGACGCTTGTCCTGGCGTATCCCGACGCCGACAACGACGGCAGGATAGACGGCGACCTGTTGTCGGAAAGCCTGGCGTGGATATACTACCTCGACGAGAGCGCCGGCCGCTGGGTGCCGCTCGAATCGGTCGCGCGCGACGCTTCGGCCAATACTCTGACCGCGCCGGTAGAGCATTTCTCGGTCTATTCCGTCAGGGTGACGGCGTCGTCCGCGGGCGGTCTCGGTTCGCTCAAGGCTTACCCGAACCCGTGCGATCTGCGGGCCTCCTCTCCTCTGCGCGTCTCCGGCGTTCCGCCCGACGCCTCCGCCGTCAAGGTCTATATTTATAATTCCGCCGGCGAGCTGGTGCGGACGCTCTCCGCCGGCGACGGAGTGGGCGCCTTCAACGCCGTGTCCTGGGACGGGCGGCTGGCCGGGGGGGAGAAAGCCGCCAGCGGCCTCTATATCTACCTGGTGAGCACCTCGAATTACGGCAAGGGGACCGGGAAGTTCTATATCGTCTGGTAAATTCATGAAAGTACTGGCCGCCATATTCGCTCTTCTGCTTCCCGCCGCGCCCGCCGCGGCGGAGAGCGGCGTCGAGGCCATGCCTTTCCTCAAGCTCGACGCCGGGCCCGGGCCTGCCGCGATGGGCGGCGCCTACTGCGCGGCGGGGGAGAACGCGGTCGCGGTATTCTACAACCCGGCTTCGGCCGGTCTCGCCGGACGCGCCGAAGTATACCTGGGTCATAGCGAATGGCTGGAGGGTCTGCGCGTCGAGAGCTTGTCCTATGTGCAGCCTTACGGCCACCGCCTCACTTTTTTCGGAACGCTTAACGCGCTGTTCAGCGGCGCCATGAAAAAATACGACGCCTCGGGCGGCGTGCTGGGCGACTTCGACGCGCGGGAGTACGCGCTGGGCGGAGGCCTGGCTTACTACCTGGGGGCCGGTTGGTATTCCGGCGCCGCGGTAAAGCTGCTCAACCAGTCGGTCGACGGCAGCGGCGGCACCGGCTGGGCCGGCGACGCGGGCCTTTTAAAGAAGTGGGAACGTTGGTCCGCCGGTATTTCCGTCGCCAATCTCGGCGGCAGTATCG
>JAVVFK010000236.1:0-3655 GCA_032251015.1 Elusimicrobiales bacterium | reverse complement strand
AAGCCGGCCGGGAAAGCCGCCAAAACAGCGAAGAAGGCGGCGCCCGTGAAGGCCAAAAAGCCCGCTAAAAAAGCCGTTACCCGGGCCGCGGTCCGGACCGCGCCCGCCAAGGAACAGGCCGGCATCGGCCGCAAGGACGCCGAACTGATAAAGAAGAAACTGCTGATCCAGAGAGAGACGATCTCCCGCACGGTCGAGGCCAAGAAGAACCTCGACCTCAACGAACCCGAGGTCGGAGATTCCATCGACCAGGCCACCCAGAGCCTGGACAAGGAAATACTCTTCGAACTCTCGGACAACGAGCGCCTCATGCTCGACGATATCGAGGCGGCGCTGCGCAAGATAGACCATGGCATCTACGGCCTCTGCGAACAGTGCCAGAAACCCATAGCGCCCAAGCGCCTCAACGCGCTGCCCTCGGCCCGCTACTGCCTGACCTGCCAGGCCGGAGCCGAGAAGCGCCGCTCCTACTGAGGGGCCGGCCCTAAAAAAAAGGGAGGCCGTCCGCGCCCGCGGACAGCCTCCCTTTTGCGCGCCCCGCCCGCCCGGCGGGGCCTATCGTTTATCCAGACTGGAAACGGCCACTTCCGTCTTCCGCCAGTTCTTTGCCTTGGCCTTGACCACGTACTCGCTGCCGTCGGTAGCTATGACCAGGGAGGACGGGTCTATGGAGTCCACCAGTTCCCGCCTGAACCTCTGCACGTCGCCGCTCATGGCGGCCAGCCGCTTTATATCTTCGGTGTAGACGCCATAGGAAGCCATGTGCATCTCCTGAAGCTTGGCCACGGCGTTGACGCCGCGGCGGGCCTGAGCCACCAGGCGCTTCTCCGAGGGTGTCATGGCCAGGAAGGTCTGGTTCAGCCAGGTAACGCCGAAGAACAGCATCAGCGACCAGGACACGGCGAATACCGCGCCCTGCGCGAAATCCCCACGCTCCTTTATGCTTATGACGCGGCTGCCGCCGATATAGTCGTGCAGCGCGCGTTTCTTCGGGGTGAAGAGAGCCACCACGTAACCCAGGTTAACCGGGATGGAGCTGATGAAATATCCGACAGAACGGAAGAAGGCCTTTGGAATGGAGAGATCGGACCCATCCTTATCCCGGACCCTTATGCCCATTATCCACTTGCCCACGGTCGCCCTGCCCCCGGAAGAAAGCCAGGTCTCGTATGCCAGGTAAAAGGCTATCCAGACCAGTTTCCACCTGAGCTGGCCGCCCATGGTGTTGGCCAGGTTGCCGGAGGCTATCATCATGCCCATGGTCCAGTAGGCGCCCAGCACAAAGGGCAGCGCGTCTATGACATAGGCGATGAAACGCTCGTTGAAACCGGCGGCCCTGGGACCTGTCTCTTCCGGAGCCGCGGCCATGGGAGCCGCCGCGGGCAGAATGTCTTCTTGCATATTCTCTCCTCCCGTAAACGCCGCCGCCGCTTCGGGCGGGGCGCCCGGACTTGATTATATCAAAAGCCGCCCCGCGCCGCACAAGTCGTCCCATTGATATCTATTCTGCCTCCTTGATAGCGGCTGAAAAAATTGATTAAATAACCATCGTACTATGTGCAGAATGGCGGCATCCATCTCGTCGGTAAAAACGGACCTTACGGCTCTTTTCGCCGGCGGCCCGTTGTCCCTGCCCGCCCAGGCTGCGGCGGACCCGGACCGTCTCCAGGCGGATGGCTGGGGAGTGGGCCGCGCCGCGCCCGGCGGAAAGATAGCCGCGCTGGAGCGCAGCGCCTCGCCGCTGAGCGGAGAGGTCCCCGCTTTCACCAGGGCCCTGCGGCGCGCGTCCGGCCCCGGCGCTGTGATCGCCCATGTCAGGGACGCCTCCAACCCGCTAGGCCTCTCCAGGGCCAGGCTGCTGCGCCCGGAAAACAATCACCCTTTCGCGGGCGAAGGGCTGCTGTTCGCCCATAACGGCACTCTCAATATCTGCCCCGAGATACGCGAGAACCTCGGCGCCCGCGCTGCCAGCCTGCGCGGCGACAGCGACAGCGAAGTGCTCTTCCGGCAGATAATCAAGATGCGCGAAGCCTACGGCGACCTCGCGCTGGCAGTCGAGATGGCCCTCGACGAGATCTGGACGGTATGGGGCTCCTGCGCCGGCGACAGGCGCGGCGTCGAAGCGCCCTACCGCGGCCTGAACATTTTCGTTTCCGACGGCAGCCGGCTGTGCGTCCTCTGCCACTACCCGCTGAAGAAGAAGAAAAGATCGCTGATGTCTCCCGGGTGGGACTGGGGCGAGATAGCCTGGAGGAACTCGCCGGGCGGCGCGGTGTTCTCCAGCGAACCCCTTGACGCAGGCCCCTGGCGCAGGCTCAGGGAAGGCGAGATGGCCGACGCGGTACTGTCGGGCGGTAAAATCAAGATATCCGTGCGCGGGATAGCCGCGGCGCGCGGCAAGGCGGCCCTCAAATGAAATGGGTAATGTTGCTGTTGGTCTTCATCGGCGGTATCTACTACCTCGTCCAGCAGGACAAGCAGGAGAAAGCCCGCGTACTGCAGGCTGAGCAGCTCAAGAAGGACCAGTCCACCGAGTCCCTCCCGGTCAAGACCGAGAAGGTCTACAACCTTAAGTTCTCCATTGAAACAATCAAGACTCTGCGCGGCCTGACCCAGGACGCCAACGCCAAGGTGCGCTACGCGGCGGCCGAGCTGCTCTGGCAGCTGCAGGACGAGTTCGCGCCCTCCATCATAAAGAAGATGCTGCAGGAGGAGACCGAGCCGGCGACCAAGCAGGACCTCATAAAACTGCTCTCCAACGACAAGACCCGCGTCAGCCTGGCCCTGCTGGCGGAGGCGCTCAACGACTACGACAAGGAAACCCGTCTCAAGGCCGTGGAGGCCATCAGCGGCTTCACCAACAAGGAAGCCATCCCCGTACTGGGACGTTCGCTGAACGACTACGACGAAGAAGTGCGCCTCAAGGCCCTCGAGGCCATAAACAAGATCCGCAAGAACCTGGAAACGCAGAAAGAACAGCAGCTAAAAGAGCTCAAGCCCGAGCCTCTATTCAACACTAAATAGAAGTTTCGCCGGCCGGGACGCGGGTCCCGGCGAAGGGCCGGGCGGGCCCTAAAGGAGTCATCGGATGGAACTCGATATAACCCAACTGAACAGGAAAGTCCGGGAGGAGAGCCTTTTCCTCCAGGACCTGAGAAAAGAGATAGGCAAGGTCATCGTCGGACAGGAGGACCTCGTCAACGGGCTCATGGTCGCCCTGCTCTCCAACGGCCACGTGCTGGTGGAAGGCCTGCCGGGCCTGGCCAAGACGCTCACGGTAAAAACCCTCGCCGAGGCGGTCAGCGCCCAGTTCCAGCGCGTACAGTTCACGCCGGACCTGCTGCCGGCCGACATCGTCGGCACGCTGATCTTCAACCCCAAGGAAGGGACCTTCTCGGTCAAGAAGGGCCCGGTCTTCACCAACATCCTGCTCGCCGACGAGATAAACCGCGCGCCGGCCAAGGTGCAGTCGGCCCTTCTCGAGTCCATGCAGGAAAGACAGGTGACAATAGGAGACACAACTCACGCGCTTCCAACACCGTTTTTTGTCATGGCGACGCAGAACCCTATTGAGCAGGAGGGGACTTATCCTCTGCCTGAGGCGCAGATAGACAGGTTTATGATGAAAGTGGTCATAGATTATCCCGGTATAGAC
>JAVVFK010000235.1:0-3677 GCA_032251015.1 Elusimicrobiales bacterium | reverse complement strand
AAGAGGACAGCGGGCAAGCGCAGCTTGAATTGGGAATGCGGGGAATACCACGGGCGTAAGCCCGTGGAAGTTTATTTGCCTGAGCGTGGCAATTAAATATACTGTCCCCCGATTAAGAGGCCGTTCATAGCGGCCTCTCTTTATTTATAGCCCTTTATTTGTAATAATTAGTGGAAAGGCCGGGAGGCCTTTTTCATAAGGAGATAATCATGAAAAAACTGATCCTGACCCTCTGTTTTCTGCCTTTCGCGGCCGGCATAGCGGGCGCCGGTGACTTCGATAATTTCAATAACTACGCGAGCCAGGCCTACCTCAAGCCTTTCGCCAAGGACCTCGGCGGACTGCTGGGCGCGATGGACTTCAACTCCGGCCGTTCGCTGGGCTTCCCCGGCTTCGACGTCAACGCCTCCGCCGTCGTACAGGCCGAGCCCAGCTCCGACAACGCTATACTCAACCAGGCCGGCGTGGACGCTTTCGGCGTGGCCATGCTTCAGGCTTCGGTGGGTCTTCCCCTGACCGACCTCGACGTGGCCGTGCGCGGCGTCTCCTACGGCGGGCTTTCGGTAATGGGCGCGGGCCTGCGCTACGGCGTCTTCAAGAGCGGCATGGTGACCAAGTTCGTCCCCGACATCTCGGTCGGCGCCTTCTACGACGTCATCAACTTCGACTACTTCAAGGGCACCCATATGTCCTTCGACGTGGCGGCCTCTTTCGACCTGCCGATAATAAAGCCCTACGCCGTGGCCGGCATCGACCGCACCACCGTGGAGGCGCAGGACCTCACCGGCGCCAACGCCGCGGTCAACGGCCTGGACGCGACTGTCACCAAGCCGCGCTACACGCTGGGCGTCAAACTGTCGCCGCTGCCGCTGGTCTACATCTACGGCGCCTACAACATCCTCCACGGCGAGAACGGCTACACCGCCGGCCTCGGCGTCCGCTTCTGATATCCCGCACGGAGAACGCACATGGAAACCGAACAGACCAACACCGAATCGCATAAACTTATAGAGGTCGCCGAACAGTACGGCGCCAACAACTACCACCCGCTCCCGATAGTCATCTCCCAGGGCAAGGGCGTATGGGTGAAGGACCCCGAGGGGAAGAAGTACATGGACATGCTCAGCGCCTACTCCGCGCTGAATCACGGCCACAGGCACCCGGGCGTGCTCAAGGCGCTGACCGACCAGGCGAAGAAATGCACGCTGACTTCCCGCGCCTTCAATAACGACCAGCTCGGCCCGTTCCTCAAGGAGCTCTGCGAGTTCACGGGCTACGAGATGGCGCTGCCGATGAACACCGGCGCCGAGGCCGTCGAGACGGCCATCAAGGCCGTGCGCAAGTGGGGATACAAGGTCAAGGGAGTGCCGGAGGGTCAGGCCGAGATCGTCTGCGTCTCCAACAACTTCCACGGCCGCACCGTGACGATAGTGGCCATGTCCACCGAGCACCAGTACCGCGACGGCTTCGGGCCGTTCACCCCGGGCTTCAAGATCGTCGAGTACGGCGATATCGAAGCGCTTAGGACCGCTATCACTCCCAACACCGTGGCGTTCATCGTGGAGCCGATACAGGGAGAGGCCGGCATCATAGTTCCGCCGGCCGGCTATCTCAAGGCCGCGCAGGAGCTCTGCCGGGCCAACCGCGTCATGTTCGTCGCCGACGAGATACAGACCGGATTCGGCCGCACGGGTAAGAAGTTCGCCTGCGACTACGACGGAGTGAAGCCCGACATGCTGGTCATGGGCAAGGCCCTGGGCGGCGGCGTGCTGCCGATCTCGGCCGTCGTAGCGTCGAAAGAGCTATTGGGCGTTTTCAATCCCGGCGATCACGGCAGCACCTTCGGCGGCAACCCGCTGGCCTGCGCCGTGGCGCGCGCGGCCCTCAAGGCCATCGTCGAAGAGGGGCTCGTCGAGAACTCCTATAAGATGGGCGAGTATTTCATGGAGAAACTGCGCGCCATCAAGAGCCCCTACATCAAGGAAGTGCGCGGCAAGGGCCTGCTCATCGGCGTGGAGCTCAATACCAAGGCGCGACCTTTCTGCGAGGAGCTGATGGGCCTGGGCCTGCTCTGCAAAGAGACCCATGACCTGGTCATACGCTTCGCCCCGCCGCTGGTCATCACCCAGAAGGAAGTGGACTGGGCCTTCAAGCGGGTCAACAAGGTACTCAAGAAGAAGCGGGCGGCTTAACCTTCTGTCCGGGGACACCATGCCGCATGGTGTCCCCGGGCTAAGGGGCCTGTAAAAGCCCGGCGCCCTCTTATTGGCGCCCCTTTTTCTCTCCTATGCGCTTCTCTAAAGTCTCTCTTTATTTCCAGGTCAGCTTCGCCACCATCGTCTGGGGCGCGTCCTATCCCCTGACCAAGCACCTGCTCACCCAGGTCTCCCCTATAAGCGTGGTATTCCTGCGGGCCCTTATCGGCGCGCTGGTGCTTCTCCTGATCACCCGCTCCCGGTTCACCGCGGACGATTTCCGTTTTCCCAATCTCTGGCGGCTGGCCGTGCTGTCGGTGGTGGGCGTGTCGCTTCAGCACTACCTGCAGGGTTACGCCCTCACCTATACCACGGCGGGCAACGCCGGGTGGCTGATAGGCACCGCGCCGATCATGGTGGCGCTGCTGATGATCACGATGGGGGAGGTACTGTCGGCGGCCAAGGCGCTGGCCTTCACGCTGGGCTTCGCCGGCACGATGATAGTCATCTTCTCCAAGGGCGGGGCCGGCGGCGTCTTCGCCCTGCCGTCCACGACCGGTGATTTTATCTTCCTTACCTCCTGCGTCTGCTGGGCCTTCTATGTCCTTTTCACCAAACGCTGGCTGACCGGCTGGACGCAGGCCAAGGTGACCACCGCCACGATGGTGGCGGCCCTGTTCAGTATCCTGCCGGTCTGGGCGGCCGCCGGCGGCCCGGCCGAGATGGCCCGGCTCGACGCGCGCGGCGTCTATTACGCGCTGTTCCTGGGCGTGGTGGCGTCCGGCTTTTCCTACTATTTCTGGAACAATTCGGTCGAGGGCCTGGGCGCGGTCAAGTCCTCCTACTTCATCTACCTCGAGCCTTTCGCCACGCTGGTCTCCGCGTATTATTTCATCGGCGAACGGGTCACCTGGGGCGCTATCCCCGGCGGCGTGGCCATACTGGCGGGCGTCTATTTCATAAACGCGAAGGACCAGTCGCTCTCCCGCTTCAGGGCGCGCCTCTCTTCGACGCTGGGGCTTCAGAAGAATGGCAGCCTGGCTTGAGACGTTAACGGAAGGCGCCGCCTGCCCCGTCCTGGCCGGCGAGCCTTCCGCCGGGCGCGCCTCCTACCGCGCCGGCGGCCCTTTCGAGGCGCTGGCGCTGCCCGGTTCCGCCGATGAATTGTCCTTCCTCCTGCGTTCCGCTTCCTCCCTGGGCGTCCCCGTCACCGTGCTGGGCGCCATGACGAACGTGCTGGTGGGGGACAGGGGTCTGCCGGGCCTGACCGTCTGCACCCAAAAGATGCGCGGCTTTTCCATCGACGGGTCCACCCTGCGCGCCGCCGCCGGCGAGCCCTGGGACGCGGTGGTGCGCGCCGCCTGCGAGGCGGGCCTGGGCGGCCTTGAGAAGACCTCCGGCATACCCGGCACCGTCGGCGGAGCCGTGCGGATGAACGCCGGCGCCTACGGGCAGGAAACTTTCGACACTTTCGAGTCGGCC
>JAVVFK010000234.1:0-3691 GCA_032251015.1 Elusimicrobiales bacterium | reverse complement strand
AGTGGGTTCCGAAGAGACCGAGCCCGGCGACGGCTACACCTACGACCTCTTCCTGGGCCCCATAGTGAGCAACCCCGGCATGAGCGCCGAGCAGATCGCCAAAGCGGCCGTGGACGGCTACAGCGACCATTACCAGGGCATCAACCAGGGCTCCACCCAGAGCTATATCAGGACCGCCGAGATAGCCGGCTTCACCCAGAAAGTGAACGCCTTCGTGGCCGCTGTCATGACCGCCAACGAGAAAGAAGTCGCCAAGAGCGCCCGCTCCCAGGCCATGAAGTACGCGATCGCCGAGAACAAGGACCTCCACGACTTCGCCAGGCTGGTAGCGGCCGCTTCGCAGAGCCAGTCCGTCAAGACCGCCGCCGCCGAACTGATGGGCAACATCACCGGCCGCCTGGTGGGCCACAACCGGACCAACAACCAGCCGGCCTACTACTGGTACCCGGCCGTGGACTACTCGCCCTCCAAGGGCATAGCGGCCTACTTCCCCTCGGGCAGCCCCGCCAACGGCTACGATGAGCTGCGCTGGACTGCGGGCTCGCAGTGGGACGAGTTCATCGCCTGGATGAACCAGCCGTAACAAGATCGGGTCGAGACGACGAAGGCCCCGGGTTCCGCACCCGGGGCCTTCTTATTGGGGTCAGGTCCGGAGACCTGACCCCATCACTTCACTTTGGAACGGAAGTAGGCGACGGTCTGTTTCAGGCCCTCTTCGAGGCCGACCTTCGGCTCCCATTTGAGCAGTTTGCGGGCCTTGGAGATGTCCGGCCGGCGCACTTTCGGGTCGTCCGTGGGCAGCGGGCGGAATACGATCCTGGACCGGCTGCCGGTTATCTTTTTGACGGCCTGCGCCAGTTCCAGCAGGGTTATCTCGTGGGGGTTGCCTATGTTCACCGGCCCGTTATGGCCGCTCCGGAGCAGCCGGTATATGCCCACGATAAGGTCCGAGACGTAGCAGAGGCTGCGCGTCTGGCTGCCGTCGCCGTAAACCGTTATCGGCTTGTTCTTGAGGGCCTGCACCATGAAATTGGGCACGGCCCGGCCGTCGCGCAGCCGCATATTGGGGCCGTAGGTGTTGAAGATCCTCAGCAGCCGCGCCTGGACGCCGTGGTAGCGGTGATAGGCCATCGTCATGGCCTCGGCGAAGCGCTTGGCCTCGTCGTAGACGCCGCGCGGGCCTATCGGGTTCACGTTGCCCCAGTATCCCTCGTGCTGCGGGTTCACCTGCGGGTCGCCGTAGACCTCGGAGGTGGAGGCTATCATGAAGATGGCCTTCTTGTCCTTGGCCAGGCCCAGCGCCTTGTGCGTGCCCAGCGCGCCTACTTTGAGCGTAGGTATCGGGTGCTTGAGATAGTCTATCGGGCTGGCGGGGCTGGCGAAATGCATGACGGCGTCCAGTTTGCCCGGGACATGCAGGTAGTTGGTCACGTCGTACTTGGTGAACGAGAACTTCTCGTTTCCGAAGAGGTCCTTTATGTTCTCGATATTCCCGGTGATGAAGTTGTCCAGGCCGATGACCGAGTGGCCTTTGGTCAACAGGTAGCGGGAGAGGTGGCTGCCGAGGAAACCCGCGGCGCCGGTGACGAGTATCCTCATTTCACGGCCTCCCTACCGACTTATACGTCCAGCCGAGCGCGCGCATCTTCGCGGGGTCGTAGAGATTGCGGCCGTCCACCATGATGGGGTGCTTTACCGAGGCCATGAGTTTTTTCTGGTCGAGGGCGGCGAACTGTTCCCATTCCGTTATCAGGCAGACGCAGTCGGCTCCCTTCACGCAGTCGTACTCGTCCTTCGCGAAATGAACGCCTTTCATGACCTTCCTGGCGTTCTCCTGCGAGACCGGGTCGTAGCCTCGCACCTTCGCGCCGCGCTTTACGAACTCGGCCGCTATATCGATGGAGGGGGCGAAGCGCATATCGTCGGTCTCCGGCTTGAAGGCCAGGCCCAGCAGCGCCACGGTCTTGCCTTCGAGGTTCCAGAGTTCGTCCTCTACTTTCTTGACCAGCCAGAGCTTCTGGCTCTCGTTGATGTCCTTGACCGTCTTGAGCAGGTCGAAATCGTAGCCCACCTGCCGGCTGAGCCAGTAGAAAGCCTCGAGGTCCTTGGGAAAGCAGAAGCCGCCGAAGCCGATGCCGGCTTTCAGGAAAGAAGCGCCTATGCGCTTGTCCAGGCCCATGCCCCGCGCCACGTCCTCGACGTTGGCGCCGGTGCGCTCGCAGACGTTGGCCACGGCGTTGATGAACGAGATCTTGGTGGAGAGGAAGGAGTTGGAGGCGTGCTTGATGAGCTCGGCGCTCTTTACGCTGGTGACAACTATCGGCGCTTTCTTGAGCGGCTTATAGACCCGGCGCATCACTTCCTCGGCCTCTTTGGAGCTGACGCCCACCACTACGCGGTCGGGCTTGAGGAAGTCCCAGACCGCCGTGCCCTCGCGCAGGAACTCGGGGTTGGAGGCCACGTCGAAAGGGATATGCTTCTTGTTGTGGCGGCCGACGGTCTTCTCTATCCGGTCGCAGGTGGAGACCGGCACGGTGGATTTTTCCACGATGACGGTGTAGCCGGTCATGTTGAGCGCGACCTGCTCGGAAACCTTCTCTATGGCGCTGAGGTCCGCGGAGCCGTCCTCGCGCGGCGGCGTGCCAACGGCGATGAATACGGCGTCGGCCCTGTGGCCCTTATGCAGCATGCCTTCCTTTACGGAAGAGGCGAAGTGCAGGCGCCCGGCCTTGACGTTGGTTTTGACGACCCTTTCCAGGTCATCCTCGTAGATCGGCATGACGCCCTTTTCGAGCATCTTTATCTTGCGGGGATCGTTGTCCACGCAGACCACGCGGTGGCCGAGCTCGGCCAGGCAGGCTCCCGAGACGAGGCCGACGTAGCCGGCCCCGACCATGCAGATGTTCACTTTGTCGTTCCTGGTTTTTTTCATCGCTTCCTCATAAAGCGGCCGGCACGCTCAGGGAGCATGCCGGCGCGGTATAGTTGATACGGAAAGACCGACCTATTTCGCCGGCGTCGCACCGTTGGCTGGGTCGCAGGTCACTTCGCTGCCCGGCTCCGGTTCCACTTCGTGGGTCTTGGCCAGTTCGCAGGCGCGTTTCTTCTCGGCCTTGCCCATGAAGTAGATAGCCACGA
Source organism: Elusimicrobiales bacterium (assembly GCA_032251015.1). Taxonomy (GTDB): domain Bacteria; phylum Elusimicrobiota; class Elusimicrobia; order Elusimicrobiales; family UBA9959; genus UBA2231. The sequence continues at coordinate 553 of JAVVFK010000234.1, read as the reverse complement.
AGATGGCGGCCAGGCCGAACCAGTCGGCGCCCGCCGGCGGTTTCTGCCCGGCTATAAGCCACCAGACCAGCAGCGTCGCCGCGGTGCCCGCTATGAGCGAGGTGAGCCGGTTTACCAGTCCCGCGAAGGTGGCGGTGCGGCCCTTGAACATGAACAGGAAGACGGAGAAGAAGGCCGCGAAACCGAACGGGACGCCGGCCATTATTCCCTCTTTCCAGAGCGCCGGCGTGTTGACCAGAGCGTTCTTGAACTGGAACGCGAAGGAATTCTGGGCCACGGAGGCGGGGTCCACCGAGTAAAAGAAGATAGCTCCGGCCGTGAGCAGGGCCAGTGTCGAAGTTATCTGTTCCACCGCGAAGAAGCCCTTGGTGTCGTAGATGGCGTCTTTCTTGCGCGTGTTCTTGTAATAGTTGAAGATGTAGATGCGGATGGAGTAGGCCGTCAGGTAGGAGGTGAGTATCGTCATCGCGGCCGCGTTGCCCAGGAAGTCGAAGTCCCCTTCCTTGACGAAGCTGAACTTGACCGCGACGGCGGCCAGCGCGAAGACGACGGC
>JAVVFK010000233.1:0-3701 GCA_032251015.1 Elusimicrobiales bacterium | reverse complement strand
TCGCGCTGCGGCCCGCCCTGACCGAGCCCGCTGAGCCGCGCTTCCTGACCTGCGTGCGCGACGCGATAGAGTTCAAAAAGGTCTGGATGCGCTACAACGAGGAGGGGGACTGGGTGCTCAAGGACGTCTCGTTCAGCCTGCCGCGCGGAAAAAGCCTGGCCATACTGGGCGAGACCGGCGGGGGCAAGACCACCGTCACCAGCCTGCTCTTCCGCTTCTACGACTTCCAGAAGGGGCACATCGAGATAGACGGCACCGATATACGCAAACTGAGCCTCGGCTCCCTGCGTTCGGCCATAGGCCTGGTGCAGCAGGACATCTACCTCTTTCCCGGCACGGTGATGCAGAACCTCAAGCTGATGGACGACGCGATACCCGACGAGAGGGTGCACGACGCCATCAGGCTCATGGGACTGGACGCCTTCTTTAAAAAACACCCGCTGGACAAGAAAGTTCTCGAGAAGGGCGCCAATCTTTCCATAGGGGAAAAGCAGGTCATCTCGCTGGCGCGCGCCATGGTACTGGACCAGGAGGTACTGGTCCTAGACGAGGCCACCTCCAACATGGACCCGCACACGGAGCGCCTTATCACCACGGCCATAAAGAACCTGCTCAGGCATAAGACGGTCATCATAATCGCCCACAGGCTTTCCACCGTGCGCAACGCCGACCGCGTCATGATGATCTCGGGCGGGGAAGTGAAGGAACTCGGCACGCACGACGAACTGCTCGCCCGGGGCGGGCTCTACGCGAAATACTACAGGCTGCAGTTCGGGGAGGGCGAATGATACAGACCCTCCGCTGGCTGCTCCCCTACTGGCGCGTGCACGCGGTCCGCATGACCGTGATAGTGGTCTTCGGCATGATGAGCGCCGTCCTGCACACCGTCAACCCGGTGCTGATCAAGAACATCGTCAACGGCCTCGGCGCCAACCTCAACCCCGAATACCTGCGCCACAACGTGACGATGATACTGGCGGTCGGGCTCGGCCTGTTCGTGGTCAACCTGGTGGCGCAGCGCAACCGGGCCTGGATGAACGCGCGGCTGGAGTGGGAGATACGCCGCAAGGCCTTCGACCATGTCATACGGATGGACCGGAACTTCTTCCACCGCTTCACTACGGGAGACCTGGTGGCGCGGCTCTCCGACGACATCTCCGAGAAGATATCCTGGTTCTCCTGCTCCGGGGTGTTCCGGTTCATACAGGCCGGCTTCACGCTGACGGCGGCCGTCTCGATGATGCTCTACCTCAACCCCACGCTCGCGGCCTTCGTCCTGCTGCCGCTGCCGCTGGTCCTGATGACCTCCATACGCACCGGGCGGCTGCTCAGCGGCAAGTACAAGGAACTCCAGGAATCTATCACCAATCTCTTCGACTTCCTCGAGACCTGCTTCACCGGCATCCGCGTGATAAAGGCCAACGCCAAGGAGAATTCCCAGACAGGCTTCTTCAAGAGCCGCACCGCGGCCCAGCGCGACGGCGAAATAGCCACGGCCCGGCTGCAGGTCATACTCTCGTACTTCTGGCACGAGGCGGGCTTCGTCTCGATAGCGCTGCTCTACGCCGCCGGGGGCGTCCTCGTAATGAACGGAGGAGCCACGCTGGGCGAGCTCATCGCCTTCCAGTTCTACGCCAACATGGTGGTGCACCCCCTGATGGACATAAGCCAGTTCGTAGTGGCCGGCAACCGCGCCGGCGTCTCCATCAAGCGCGTCGACGAGCTGCTCAAGTCCCGCTCTTCGCTCAAGTCGGGCCTCGGCGACATGACCACTCCCGACCGGATAACCTCGATCGAGTTCCGCGGAGCCGGCCTGAAGAACCCCAAAGGCGACGGCATGCTGGTGCGCGGCATAACCTTCCGCGCCGAGAGGGGCCAGCGCGTCGCGGTGGTGGGCAAGATAGGCAGCGGCAAATCCACGCTGCTGGCCCTGGCCCTGCGCCTCAGCGAGCACGACGAGGGGGAAATGCTGGTCAACGGCACCGATATACGCAAATGGGACCTGCGCGGCTTCCGCGAGCGCGTGGGCTACACGGCCCAGGAAGCCGCCATCTTCACGGGTACGCTGCGGGACAACATAGTCATGGACCGGAAGTCCGGCGTCACGGACGAAAACCTGGGAAAGGCGCTGGAGACCTCGCAGCTTAAGCACGAGCTGCGCAAATTCCCCAAGGGGCTGGAGACCGTAGTCGGGACCCGCGGATTCGCGCTCTCCGGCGGGCAGAAGCAGAGGGTGGCCATAGCGCGCGCCCTACTGACCGGCCCGGACGTGTTGCTCCTCGACGACGCCACCAGCGCGATGGACGCCCAGACCGAGTACCAGTTCTGGAAGGCGTTCCGTGCGGGGCATCCCGACACGCTCTGCCTGGCGGTCACGCACAGGGCTCGCACCATAGAAACTTCCGACCACATACTGACGCTGGACGCCGGGAAGATCGCCGAGCAGGGCACCCACTTGGAACTGATGGCGCTGGATGGGCTCTACAGACATATCTACGAGAGGGAAAAGCTGCGCGGCGAACTGGGCGCGGACAAGGGGGAGCGGGCATGACCGGGGCAAAGTCCAGGGACGGCAGGGCCGACCTGTGCGACACGGCGGTGCGGCTGGGCCTTTACGCCAATATTTTCCTGGCGGTGCTCAAGACCGCAACCGGAATAGTGGGACACAGCTCCGGTCTGCTGGCCGACGGCATCAATTCCACTTCCGACGTCGTCTACTACGTGGCGGTCATGGTCTTCATGCGCCTGGCCCGCAAGCCGCCGGACGAGGAACACCCCTACGGCCACAGCCAGTTCGAGACCATCGGCGCCCTGGTCGTGGGTGCCTTCGTGCTGACCACGGGAGTCGCCATCTTCTGGGACTCCATAAACAAGGGCTACGATCTGTACGCGCACGGCTACGCCGCCGCCGAGGTGCGGGCCTTCACGCTCTGGGCGGCCGCGGCCACGGTCACGCTCAAGATCTGGCTGGCGGCCCGGACCCGCGCCATAGGCCGGGCCACGGCCAATCCCGCCGTCAGCGCGCTGGCCGCGGACCACGTCAACGACATCATGGCCGCCTCCGCGGCGGGCATAGGGATAATCTTCGCCCGGGCGGGCTACGCCTGGGTGGACCCCCTGGCCGGCGCGGTGGTGGCGGGCTTCATACTGCGCACCGGCTTCGGCATACTCAAGGACTCCTCCATGGACCTGATGGACGCTGTGCCGGGCGGAAAGCTGGACGCCGGGATACGCGCGGTCCTCACCGGCGTGAAAGGGGTGACGGCGGTGGAAGAGATAGCCTCGCACCGCTTCGGCCCGTATTACATGGTCAACGCCACTATCTGCGTCGACGGCGGGATAACCGTGAGCGAGGGGGACGCCATAGCCACCGACGCGGAACGCGCCGTGCTGGAAAAAATGGATTTCGTCAAAAGGGTATATATCCACTACCATCCTTCGGGGCCGAAGTGCGGACCGCGCCGCGGACGGCGGCGGGTCTGAGCCCGATGAACTCCGCCGATCCCGCCCCGCTGCTGGCCCGGGTACAGGCCGCCCGGGACCGCGGCGCGGCGCGGCGCGAAGAGCTCGCGGCGGCGCGTACACTGGGTTACATCCAGATCAAGCCGCGCCTGGGGATGCAGGTTCAGCCTTTCGATTTTGGGGCAGCAGCGACGCTCAGCATCTTGTATGCTCTGGGGTTAGATCGTGATCACTTTCAC
>JAVVFK010000232.1:0-3753 GCA_032251015.1 Elusimicrobiales bacterium | reverse complement strand
CGAAAGTGTCGCGGTCCCGGCCGAAGCTCTCGGCCGCGAAGAACCGGTCGACCAGCGTGGCCTGCTTGGTGAGCGGGAAGAATTTGGTCAGCTCGCCCACGTAGGCGTCGTAGCGCCTGTTGCCGCCGAACTGGTCGACGGCCTTTATCCAGCTCAGCTGCAGGCGCGAACCGCGGTTGGCCAGCAGGTAGACGCCGTTGGCGGTATCGCGCAGGTAGGCCAGCTGCGCCGCGCGCACGTCGTCCCTGAAAGAGTAGTTGATATCGGTGTAATCGGTCTTCTCGTTCTTGCGCAGCAGGTACAGCGCGGCGCTGTTGTAGCGGTCGAAGGGATAGGAGGCGCCCACGACCTGCCTGGACCAGCGCTTGTCGTACTCCAGGGACAGCGCGTCCTCGTTATCGTCGGAGGACAGGCCGGCGGCCGAAAAGTAGAACTTGGTCCTGTGCGGGCCGTAGGCGTAGTCGAACTGGTAGCTCAGGTAGGGCGCGCCGGAATTATAACTGAGGAAAAGGCTGGCCTTGTGATCGCCCAGCATGTCCGAGGCCTGCCAGTAGTTCATCCAGAACAGGCCGCCCGGAGACGAGAACAGGAAGGCCGGGAAGAAGAGGTCCGTGGAAGCCCTGAAGCGGTAGGGGCGGTATACGCCGAACGCCTCCGGCAGCCCCGGCGGAGACGGTACTGGGACACCATGCGGCATGGGGTCCCCCGCCGATGCGGGCGGCACGACGGTCTCGGAAAGGAAACCGCCGCGCGGACCGGAATAGACGTGCATCTCCCCTCCGCGGAAGGCGGCGAAGACTATCTCTCCCCCTTCGCCGTAGGAAGGGGTGAAGGAGCCGCCAAGAGAGCGCGTCAGCCGCGTGACAGCGCCGGAGGCGGGCTCGTACTCGTAAAGGTCGAAAATATTCTCCCTGTCGCTGGCGAAGATTATGCGGGACCCGTCGGGCGAGGCGGCGGGATCGTAAACGCTGCCTTCCAGAGCCAGTTCGATCTTCTTCTCCCCCCCGGGGGGCAGCGAGCAGAGCGCCCGCGCCGTCGCGGAGGAAGCCGGAAGTTCGCAGGAGAAATACACGGTCCCGTCGGCCGCGAAGAACGGCGAGGACTCGTCGTCCCGGTCGTCCGTCAGCCGGCGGGCTTCCGTCACCTTCCCGAGACCGCGGAAGTCCATTTCGTAGAGGTCGTTGAAGCCGTCCTTCATACCGACGAAGACGAGCTTCTTCCCGTCCGGGGAGAAGTGGGGCTGCCGCGTCTCCGTAAGGCCGAGGGGGCCCAGGCGCGCCGACCGGCCGGTCTCCAGGTCCCAGGCGTAGACGCCCTCGCGGTGATTGCGCTGGCCGGAGAACACGGCCCAGCGTCCGTCGGGGGAGAGCGAGAGGGAGCGCAGGGGCTTGGTGAAGCGGCCGTAAGGGATGTTCTCCGCGCCGGCGGAGAGGCCGCGCAGGACCCGCGGCTTTTTATCGCCCGGACGCAGCGCCTTCACCACCGGGGGATGGCCCTCTTCCGTCGAGATCCAGGCCAGGGTCCCCGCCGCGCAGGAGGGACTCATGTTGAATTCCGGTATGCCGGGATAACCGTTGACCGTGCGCGGCGAGGCCCACTCCCCCGGACCGCGCAGTTTCTCCCGCTCGGCCTGCGCCAGGAACTTCTGCGTGGTGCGCTCGCGGAACTTGCGGTCGAACTCGAAGATGTCGGCCCCCACTAGCGGCAGCAGGACCGACGAGGCGTCGTAGCGGCTGCGGTAGAGCTCCAGCATCTTCCCCACGCGGTCCTCGCCGTACTGCTCCGCCAGGAAGCGGATAGCCTGGCCGCCGAGCTTGTAGGCGTAGGTCACCTGGTGGGGCTTGAGGTGCGCGAACTGGTTGAGCCGCCAGAGCTCCATGAGCCGCCCGTCGGCGGCGGCGTCGCGTATGTACATCTCTTCCACGGCCAGGTCCCTGCCGCCGGTCGCGTACTCCGCGATGCCCTCCATCATCCAGAGGGGGTAGATATAGAGCTTGAGTATGCGCGCGGATTCCCAGAACCCGTCTATCAGGAGGCTGAACTGCACCTCGTGGGCGAATTCGTGGCGGATGACGTTCTCCAGCCACTCGCGCGAGCCGTCCGACCAGACCATGAAGCGGTCTTTGAAGGCCTCGGTCACGCCGCCGACGCCGTCGCCGGTGTCGGCGATATTGGACTGCTGCATGTCGTTTATGGAGGCGTAGAGGAAAAAAGGGACGCGCTTGTCGAGTTTGGGGTTGAGCGACAGACCCGTGGCGCGGTAGGAGTCCTCCAGCACGTCGGCGGCGAAGCGGTGCCAGCCTTCGGACTCCCCGTAGTAATGAACGTCGAAATGGTCGGTGGAATAGATCTTCCAGTCGAAGTCCCTGACTATGACCTTGTTGTCGGCCAGGGCCGCGGCCGGGCAGAGCAACGCCAGCGTCAGGGCGTAAAATAACTTGCGGCTGTGTGACAGATGTCCCCCGGGAACGGCTACTTTTTCTTCTTCCTGGCCGCGTCCCTCTCCAGGCGCGCCAGCGCGGCCGAGGCCTCGCGGTCGCCGGGTTCCAGGCGCAGCAGTTCGCGCAGCGCGGCCATCGCTCCCTCGTCGTCCTTCAGGCGGCGGCGGGAATCGGCCAGCTTGCGCCAGATATCGGCCAGGTCGGCCCCGGCGGCCGGCGAGGCGGCGGCGCGGGCCAGCAGCTCCGCGGCGCGGGCGTGGTCGTCCGAGCCGTGGCTTATAACTCCCTCCACGAGATCGGCGCGGGCCGCGGCCTTCTCCCCCAGCCCGCGCAGCGCGGAGAGGGGTTCGGCCCAGGCTCCTTCGTTCTTCCAGGCGGCGAGGGCCTGGTTCTCCAGGACCAGCGGGTCCCGGGGCCGCTCGGCCGCGAGTTGCGCGTACATGGCTTCGGCGGCGGCGTAATCGCCCTTGAGGTAGGCTATCTTGGCCAGCGAGAGACGGGTCTCCGTGTCGCCGGGCTCGTTGTTCAGGTAGCGCCGGTATTCGTCCTCGGCGAAGTCGTAGAGGCCCAGGCCCTGGTAGACGGCGCCGAGGTAATAGAAAAGCCTGGGGTCGGTCAGGCCGCCTTCGCGGGCCCGCTCGAAATCGGCGGCGGCGTCCGCGTAGGCGGCCGGCCCCTGCAGGAATTTCAGGCGCCCGGACTCGTAGAGGGCTTTTATGTCGGAAGGGTCTTCGGCTATCCGGGCCTCGACGCGGGCCAGGCGCTTTTCCATCGCCTCATCGTCGGAGGTATGCCCGGAGAAAGCGGCGTATATCCCCGCCGCGGCCAGCGCCGCGACGAGGGCCGAAGTTATCCGGTTGCGGGAAATAAGGGCCAGGAATCGTCCCGCTCGGGACGCGGAGGGAGCGGCCTCAGCCGTTGTCACCCTCGTCCTCCGAGCTCTCGAGCAGGATCTGCCCGAGGGTCAGCGTGGGCGCTCCTTTGAGGTACTGGGCCATGCGCTTGCGGTCCTCGATGGCCTCCACGCTCCTGACGGAGAGCGTCAGAGTGTAATCCTGGGCGTTGACGCCTATGACGGCGGCCTTGACCTGCTCGCCTTCGGCCGGGACGGCCTCGTGGCCGTACTCGGCGGCGGGGATGAAGCCCTCGACGCGCTCGCTGACGGCCACCTTGGCGCCTTCGGGCGAAACGGAGAGGACCTTGGCGGCGATCACGGACTTATAGCCGAAGCGTTTCTTGAGCATGTCCACCGGGTTGGGCATCAGGTGCTTGAGGCCGAAGGACAGTTTCTCGGTCTCGCGGTCTATGGAGA
>JAVVFK010000231.1:0-3810 GCA_032251015.1 Elusimicrobiales bacterium | reverse complement strand
GTTGCATAGGATAGCATTCGTCGAGAGCATAAGTCAAGTTAATTACGGGACACTACACTAGCGCGCTATGCGCGCAGGCCGAGTTCGTGCCCGGCCGAACGAGCGAAGGGCGGGCCCGGAAAAAGCGAACCGTGACGAGCGCGTGTCCCCGGGGTGAGCCTATAGCGGACGGCTTATTTCTCGACGAGGGGGTAGTAGAAGTCGCGGATGCGGGCCTTGGCGGTCTCGGGCATGCCCTCGAACCAGGTCATGCTGTAGCCGCGCGGGCCCTCGCCGGGCTTGAACTTCCTGGTGTCCAGCGGGCGCGAATGTATGGCGGCGGTCAGGCGCTCGCCGTCGAAGATCAGTATCATCCTGGGGCCGGGCGCCGCCCTGCCCATCCAGTGGTCCTTCATCATCCAGCTGCGCAGCGAGCCGCGGCCGGCCCACGCCTCGTAAGGGAAATCCTCGAAGTGGCGCCGGAAATCATCCTGCGTAAGCCCGCGCCGCGCGCCTTCCGCCAGTTTCGAAAGAGCGTACTCGACCCGCGAATCCCTGCGTATCTTGCGCTCCTTAAGGAAGCCCGTGAAGCTCATCATGGCGCGGCCGTCCTTCTCCTCTATCAGCCAGGCGCGCACATCGGCCAGCACCTCGCCTGTCTTCCCGCCTTCCTCGTTATAGAGCGGGCTGCTGGCCCGTATCAGGCCGGTGAAAGGATTATAGTCGCCCTTGTCGATCAGGGAGATCAGGCCGGTCAGCTGCCAGCCGTCCGAGGCCGGGGCGCATTCGACCCGGGTCTTCTTTTTGATCTTCGCTATGACCTTGCCGCCGGGCTCGGCGCGGAGCTTCGCCGCGCCGGAAGTGAGTTCGGCGCCGGCCGGCGCGGAGGCCAGCAGGAACAGCGCGCAAGCGATGATGGATATAAGGGTCTTCATACCCTAATTCTATTTATTCCTGCGCCCGCTGTCACGGGCGTTCCGTATTTATTAGAATTACATCCTCATGGAAAAGACCGAAAACCTCCCGGCGGGACGCGGCCGCGGCAACAGCGGCCTGGCCTGGCTGGCCGACGGCTGGGATTTCTACACTGGAACGCTGCCCCGGCTCCTTCCGGCGATACTGGCCGTGCCGCTGCTCTCCATCCCGGTCTATTTCCTCGCCGACAGGTTCGGCAGCATCTGGCCCGGCTACGTCTGGATGACGGCCGTCATAATCCCCATAGAGGCCGGCGTTACACTGTTCTATATAAAGGCCGCCAGGGGCGGGGAGTCGCTGCGCGACATATTCCACGGCTTCTCCATCTATGTCCGGGTCCTGGCCCTGACGCTCATATTCTCGATGATGATGCTGGGCGGCTTCATGCTGCTGATAGTGCCCGGCATACTCATCATGCTGGCATACTCCTTCGGCGAATACGCGCTGGTGGACGAGGGTCTGCCGGTCAAGGAAAGCTTCCTGCGCAGCGCCGCGATAACGCAGGGGCACCGGACGGACCTGTTCCCCGTGCTGGGGCTCATGGTGCTCATAGAGATCTTCGCCCCGTCGATGATAGACATAGGCTCGGTCAAAGAGCCGGCGGTGACGCTAAAGACCGGCTTCTGGGACGTGGCCGGCCACGCGCTCAAGAATTTCGTCTTCATCCCCTGGCTCAACTGCTCCGCGGCCATCGCCTACTGCCGGCTCAAGGACCGGGCCGACCGGCGCCGCCGGCCGGCGTTCTCCGCCGATGAAGAAGAGCCGGAAGACCGGGAACCGCCGGCGGACGAATGAAGCCGGTCACGCTCATCTTCCTCTCCGCCAAGGACAATATATACAGCCTGGCGGCGCTGGCCGGCGCGCTGGAACCGCTGCACGGCGAAGACTTCAGCCTCCGCTTCGCCGACGACCTGCCCTCGCTCCTTTTCGAGACCGCCGCCGCGCTGGCCGCCGGCGAGACGGCCGTAGCGGCTTTTTCCTTTTCAAAGATGTCAGCCCGGGCCGCGGCCGCGGGCGCCGCGGCCCTGAACGAGACCTTCGGCAAAAAAGCCCTGATCATAGCCGGCGGGCCGCACCCGTCCGGGGACCCGGGCGGCACGCTGGAGGCCGGCTTCGACTTCGTCTTCCGCGGTGAGGCCGAAATCACCCTGCCGGACTTCGTCCGGGCGCTGGGCCGGGGGGATATCCCCGACGGCAGGGTGATAACGGCTTCCTCTCAGGCCGATCTCGACTCCTTCCCGCCGGGCTCTATGCTCTGGAACCGGTACACGCCGGTCGAGATAACCCGCGGCTGCCCCTACGGCTGCGCTTACTGCCAGACATCCTTCCTCTTCGGCGCGAAACAGAGGCACCGTTCCATCGCCAAGGTACGGGAGTGGCTGGAGAAGATGAGCGCCATGGAGATGCGCGACCACCGCTTCATAAGCCCCGACGCTTTCTCATACGGTTCTTCCGACGGCAGGAAATTGAACCTGACGGCGCTGGAGGACCTGTTCAAGTCCGCGCGCGAGGCGGCCGGTCCCGGCGGCAGGATCTTCTTCGGCTCTTTCCCGTCCGAGGTGCGGCCCGACCACGTCACCCCCGAGACCCTCATGCTGCTCAAAGCCTACGCCGACAACCGCGCGCTGGTGATAGGCGCGCAGACGGGCAGCGACGCGCTGCTCGGCAGGCTGAACCGCGGCCATGACGCGGGCACCGTGCTGAGCGCCGTCCGCCTGTGCTCCGCCAGCGGAATAAAGCCGGTAGTGGATTTCATCTTCGGCCTGCCGGGCGAAACGCCGGCGGACGAAGAGGCGACCATAGCGCTGATAGAAAAGCTGCTGCCGCTGGGCGCCAGGGTCCACGCGCATTCCTTCATGCCGCTGCCCGGCACGCCGCTGGCCGGCAGCGAGCCGCCGGAGATCACGCCGCGCACCAGGAAATTCATAAACTCCCTCTCGTCCACCGGGCGGGCCTTCGGTCCCTGGGAGAACCAGGAAAGGGCCGCCCGAACTTGACCGCGCTCATGGGTCTTTAGTCCCGGCCGGGGCTTGGGCCCTAAAGCCCTTAACCCTCATATGCCTTTAATGTAGAATATAGTTGTAAGCCAAAGTCACGGAGGGGAATAAATGTTCAAAATAGCAGCCGCTCTAGTAATGTTTTCCGCGCCGATACAGGCCGCAGACTTCCAGCTCGACGCCGTCACCGTCAAGGACGTGACCGCCGCCGGGGTCGTTCTGCCCGAAGCGCAGGCGCCCGCCGTCTCCATGGAGAAGGCCGGGGTCCTCACCAGCCTTCACCTCATGCCCCAGGCCCTCAGGAGCCGCCTGCTGACCTACGCCAGGACCGAGGCCCAGTTCGCCGAGTTCACCGCGATGTGGAACCCGATACTGCAGAAAGCGGGCATGGTCGTCGGCGAGGTCACCTACAAGGCCGACATACAGATGGGCATAGTCAATTACACCTCCCCCAAGGGCCTGGTACTGCGCCGCCTCATAGCCGACAAGCTCAACTACGACGCGCTCAACCCCACCGAGATGCACAACCTGAAGACGTCGATGGAAGCCGCCCTGGAGAAGAACGGCCTCCCCGTGACGGCGTCCTTCTACGTCAAGTCCGACGCGCTGCGCCCGACCTTCGTGCTCTACTACGTGACCAAAGGCGACGAGAACGACGACCACGAGAAGCAGATGCGCATACTCAGGAAGGGCGAGGACATAGACTACGACCTGCTCGAGAACGCCGGCGTCAACATTATCCGCAGGGACAATTCCTTCACCATGCTCTACGTCGGCAAGCTGCTGGGCTTCAAGTCCAAGGTAGCCACCGACGAGGCCTCCGCCGCTCAGAAGCTGGAGGACTACAAGAAGTTCCTCG
>JAVVFK010000230.1:0-3868 GCA_032251015.1 Elusimicrobiales bacterium | reverse complement strand
GTCACCTGCCGAGGGTCAGACAGGGGAGCAGGCTTCGGGCGCTGGTCGGTTCACCGCAGGCCGGGACCGCCGCCCGGTCGTGGTCGGGGTTGACGGGTCGGTGCAGAGCCGGGTCGCGCTGCTGCAGGCCGCCGGCTTCACCGACATGCGCGTCAATGAGGCCTCCGGCGCCGGGCTCAAGCCCGGCGACAGGGTCTACCGCTCGGCCGAGGGCAAGACGCTGATGGCCATCGTGGTCGGCAAAAAGCCGCTCGAGCAAGGCATGCACATAGTCGGCGGCCACACCGACTCCCCCCGCATCGACCTCAAGCAGAACCCGCTCTACGAGAACTCCGGGCTGGCGCTGCTCGACACCCATTACTACGGCGGCATCAAGAAGTACCAGTGGGTCACCATACCGCTGGCGCTGCACGGCGTTTTCGTAAAGCCCGACGGGAAGAAGATAAAGGTCAATATCGGCGAGGACCCGGGCGACCCGGTGCTCTGCATCACCGACCTGCTGCCGCACCTGGCGGCCGACCAGTACAAGAAGAACCTGGCCGAGGCGATCCCCGGCGAGGGGCTGGACGTGGTCGCGGGCTCCATTCCTTCCTCCGAGAAGGACCGCAAGGAGAAGGTCAAGCATAACATCCTCACCCTTTTGAACAATAAATACGGGGTCACCGAGGCCGACTTCCTCTCGGCCGAACTCGAGCTGGTCCCCGCCGCCGCGCCGCGCGAAGCCGGCCTGGACCGCTCGATGCTCCTCGCCTACGGCCACGACGACCGCGTCTGTGCCTGGGCCGGGCTGCAGGCCCTGCTGGACCTCAAGGGCGCGCCGGAGTACACCTCCTGCGTGCTGCTCTGCGACAAGGAGGAGGTCGGTTCCATGGGCGCCACCGGCATGGCCTCGAACCTCTTCGAGAACGCCGCCTCGGAACTGCTCAACCTCACCTCCGAATCGTACAGCGAGCTGACGCTCAAGCGCGCGCTGCACAACTCCTGGATGCTCTCGGCCGACGTCAACACCCTGTTCGACCCGATGTTCCCCTCGGTCTGCGAGAAGCGCAACGCCGCGCACCTCAACCACGGCGTCTGCGTCACCAAGTACACGGGCGCGCGCGGCAAGAGCGGCTCCTCCGACGCCAGCGCCGAGTTCATGGCGCATGTACGCCGGATATTCGACCGCAACGGCGTGATCTGGCAGACCGGCGAACTGGGAAAGGTGGACCAGGGCGGCGGCGGCACCATCGCCTACCTGATGGCCCGCTACGGCATGCAGGTCGTCGACTGCGGCGTGGGCCTGTTCTCCATGCACGCCCCGATGGAACTGGCCGGCAAGCTGGACATCTACATGGCCTATAAGGGCTACCTGGCCTTCCTCAAAGACGGGAGAAAATGAACATCGAAATAATAGTCACCGGCGGCACCTTCGACAAGGAGTACAACGAGCTCGACGGCAAGCTGTTCTTCAAGGACACGCATATCCGGGAGATGCTCAAGCTCGGCCGTTCGCGGCTGAAAGTGCGCGTGAAGCCGCTGATGATGATAGACAGCCTCTTCATGACGGCCGCGCACCGGGCGCGGATACTCAAAGAGTGCCTGTCCTCGAAGGAGAAGCATATCCTGGTCACGCACGGCACCGACACCATGCCGGAGACCGCGCGCGCGCTGGGGCCGAAGATAAAGGACAAGACCGTCATCCTCACCGGCGCGATGGTCCCCTACAAGTTCGGCTCCTCCGACGGCATGTTCAACCTGGGCTCGGCGCTTAGCTTCGCCCAGGTACTCCCGCCCGGCGTCTACATAGCGATGAACGGCCGTTATTTCAACTGGTACAACGTGCGCAAGAACAAGCGGCTCGGGGAGTTCGAGGAAGTCTCCTGACGCTCACTCCCCCCGCTTAAATAAGAAGCCCCGCGCCTGCGCGCGGGGCTTCTCTTTCCGGGACCGTCCTATATCAGAAACAGAACAGACATTTCTCCTTCTCCCAGGACGCTTCGCTGTCCTCGTCGATGTGGAGATGCAGGGTCCCGGCGCCGTCTATCCAGACGCCGGCCGCACCCTCGATCTTGTCCAGCGTCTCGAAGGCTTTTTCCCGTCCCATGAGCGAGAGCACGGCCGAGGGGATAAAGTCCTCGTCGTCGATAGAGGGATAGTAGACGACGAAGTTGGAGAAGTCGGGCAGCGGGTAGCCGGTCTTGAGGTCGAGTATATGGGAATAGAGCTTCCCTTCTATCTGGACGAAATGAGCCCGTCCCGAGGAACCGAGAACCACGCCTTTGTTGAAACGCAGCCGACCCAGGACTTTTTCCTGATCGAAGGGATCCTTGACCTCGTAGGACCAGTCCCTGCCGCCGTAGGTCATCATGTTCCCGCCCAGCCACAGTTCCACCGGCCAGGTTATCTCGTCCGCCCGCTCTTTAAGCATCTCATGGGCCCGCACGAAGCAGTAGCCCCGCAGTATGCCGCCCAGGTTGACCTGCACGGGAGCGTCGAACCTGGCCATGCGGCGCTCGTGGTCTATCTTTATATGCGAGGAGCCTATGCCGGCCAGCGCGCGCCGGATCTCCTCTTTGGCGGGCATTTTCTTGGAGGCGGCGGCTTCCTTCCAGATCGGCCACAGCGGCGCGAAGGTGACGTCGAAAGCCCCGTCGGTGAGACGATAATACTCCAGCGAGGTCCGGAGGAGATAATAGAGTTCCTCGTCCAGTTTCACCCACTGGGTCAGGCCCTTCTTGTTAAGGAAGGCCGTATAACTGTAAGGTTCGCTGTAACTGAACTCCTTGGCGATGCGGTCCCATTCCTTGAGTATATCCGCGGCCAGGCGCCCGGCCGCCTGGTGGTCGTCGGTATAGATCTTCACCTGGGCGGGCACGCCCATGACGAAGGCGGTCTTTTCGTAAGCTTTGTCGCCGCCGCCCGAGCAGGCGCAGGCCAGAAAAGAGGCGGAGGCAGCCGCCATTCGCAGAATTCGTCTCATGTTCTCCCTAGTCTCCCCAAGATAGGCTGGGCACGGGCTAATTATATAAACATAGTTGCCTCCTTGCCAGCGGGGCGCCGTTTTTGTATCCTGAAAAAGACCTTAAAAGCAGCCGTTAGAACGGAGAAACCCATATGAAAAACATCGTTATCAGCCTGGCGCTCATCATCGCCCAGGCCGGCTTCGCCTTCGCCGCGGGCCCGGCCGGCGCGAAAGAGATCGAAAAGATATCAAAAAAACTGTCCCGGGGCCTGAAGGAAGGGTCCCGCCTGGCGGTGCTCGAATTCCCCTATACCGACGGCAAGGCCTCCCAGGGACCGGCGGTCATACAGGAACGCCTTACCACGTCGCTTGCCGCCAACAGGAAGATCTCCCTTATAGAGCGCGCCATGCTGAAGAAGGTAATGGGCGAGCTGAAATTACAGTACTCAGGCGCCATCGACGAGGCCACGGCCAAAAAGCTGGGCAAACTGCTCGGCGCCGACGCCATAGTCACCGGCACGCTCAACGACGTGAAGAAAGGACGCACCGAGATCAACGCCCGCGTCGTGGACGCCGGCACCGCGAAGATATTGACCGCCGCGTCCGCTACCGTCGAGAAGACCTGGAAGGACGGCTCCTCCCCCGTGGTCACCGGGCCGGTCGATTTCGGCAAAAAGCCGCTCGTACAGCTGGCCATACTACTGGACACCTCCGGCAGCATGGACGGCCTGATAAACCAGGCCCGCGCCCAGCTCTGGAAGATAGTCAACGAACTGGTCGGCGCCGAGAAGAGCGGGTCCTCGCCCATGATAGAGGTCGCGCTCTACGAGTACGGCAATTCCGGCCTTCCTCAGAACAAGGGTTATATGCGCCAGGTGCTGCCTTTCACTCGCGATATGGACAAGGTCGCGCGGGAACTCTTCG
>JAVVFK010000022.1:0-18680 GCA_032251015.1 Elusimicrobiales bacterium | reverse complement strand
GCTGACGCTCAGTCCGACGCCGTTCCTGACGAAGAAATCCAGTTTTTCCGGGGTGAGAAGTGTGCCGTTGGTCGAGACATCGAACTCCCAGCCGGGATGCCTGGCGCGGATATGGCGGACCGCTCTTTCGATGAGGGCGAACTCCAGCATCGGCTCGCCGCCCGTGAAGGAGATCTTAACCCTGCCGCCGTGCCTCTCCCGCACGACCTTATCGGAAGCGATGACCTCCGCCGCCCGCTTGATCTGGTCGAAGGTCAGCAGGCCGGGCTCCCGGGCGTGTATCATGTACCGCGCGGCGCAATAGGAGCAGTCCATGTTGCAGCGGCCGGTCAGGAAGACCTCGACCAGGAAGGGCTCGGCCGCGGGGCCGCGGTTCATACCGGGCACGTCTCCTCCAGGCGCGCCCCAAGGGCAGCGAGATGGCGGCGCCGCGGCGCGTCGGCCGCGCCGCGCGGAGCCCTGACGGTGACGAGCAGGCCGCGGCCGAGGCAGCGCGCCTTAACCTCGGAGTAAAGGGCCAGCGCCTCGGCCAGGTCCAGCGCCGCGCCGCCGGCCGAAGCGTCCACGGTCAGCGCCTTGGGGCCGCCCGGGGAGTGGAGCATATAGTCGGCCGACGCCCTCATCCGCACTATATCCGCCCCCGGCGCGGCGGAGACCCTCAGCGAGCGGACCTCCCGCGGACCGCGGTACTTCGGCTCGTGGGCGAAGTCACCGAAGCCCGGTTTCATGAAAAGCTGTTCGCAGATGCGCTGGATCCTGACGTAGGAACCCATCTCCCGCTCGAACACCTCGTTGACCTCGGATGTATTCTGGAGCAGCCGCGCCATCCTGGCCGGGCCGTAACCGTTCACGAGACCCCAGCAGCAGCGCTCGGCCGGGGAGAGCAGGCCCGACGGGTAAGCGCATTCGCGGGACAGGTCCGCGAAACGCGGCAGGGCGCAAAGCTCGTCGAAACGGCGAAAATCAAGGCCGCGCTCCAGGTCGCCGACGCGGTATTCCGGCTCCAAGGGCGGCTTCAGGGCCAGGTCGCAGGGATAGAAGGCCCCGTCGTAAAACAGCGCGAGCGGGTTGGCGGCCAGCTCGTTCAGCGAGGCCCCCCCGTCCCGGACATCGGGGAGATTGCGCATATACTGCGAGAACTGCACCTCGGAGATCAGTTCCTCCACGCGCCCCTCGGCCGCGGCCGCCGGCAGCGAGGCGAGGAAGCGCGCCTTGAATTCGCGCAGCGCGCGCCGCAGCGCGGCGATACCGGCCCGGCCCCATATCCCGTAGACTTCGATGCCGATCTTGAGCTGCCTGAACCCCAGGCGGCGGCTGAAGAACTCGGCCACGGCGGGGGCGCTGTCTATGGTATCCGCCGTAAAAGTGGTGCCTATATGTATGCGCCGCCGGTAGCGCGCGTCTCCCATCAGCTTCCGCAGGTTACCCATCACCGAATCGTATACCGAGCGTCCGTCCGCGCCTTTGAACTTGCGGTGAAGGTCGTTGACCTCCTTGTAGCCGTCGATGCTGACGCAGACCTCCACCCCGTTGCGCGCCAGGTAGTCCATCCGCTCCGGAGTAAGCAGGGTGCCGTTGGTGGTAAGAGCCAGCTCGAAACCCAGCCTCCTATCTCGCACCCGGTCGATAGCCTCCTTCATCGCGCCGAACTCGAGCAGCGGCTCGCCGCCCTTGAAGGTCAGCCTGACACGCCCCCCGTAGCGCCGGCGGACCTCGGTGTCGGCGGCCAGCAGGTCCACTGCCCTGCGGAGCTGGGAGCCGTCGAGCCGGCTGGCGTCCCTCTCCCGTATAACGTGACGGGCGGAGCAGTAGGAGCAGGCGAGGTTGCAGCGATTGGTGAGATAGACCTCTACCTCCAGCAGCGTCGGGACGATGACCCTCCCGGAGCTCCCTCCGGGGGGAAGCCCTCTTTTGCCGCCCGGGGAGGTCCTTGTCGTCATTTCTTGTTTATCAGCAGCCCGGAGAAACGCTCCTTATCCGAACGCAGCGTGCCCAGATACTCGGCGAAAGGCTTTTTCTTGCCGGCCAGGTATTTTATGCCCTCCAGCATCTTATGCAGGCCCTTCGAGAACTCGCGTTCAGCCCAGGCGTCGTAGCCGGCGGCAATGGGACGGCGAAGGCAGGCCGCGCACGTCCCGGACTCCCGGGTCCAGGCGCAGCCCGACAGCGCCTCTACTCCGCGGTCGAAATCGCCGATCCTGGTCCCGCGGCCGTCGTAGCGCCATTGCGCAGGGACCAGTTTATAATCGCCTTTGCCGTCTGCCAGGAAATAGTCAGCGAACACCGGGCAGCCCGCGGGCGCCTCAGCCTCCTCGAAGTTGAGCAGGTATACGGGCTCGCCCCTGATAATACCGGCCACGAGGGCCTGTCCGAGACTCTCCAGTCCGGAGCGCAGCGAGGCGATGTCGCCTTCCCGCCAGTCCTCGCGGCCGGCCAGTTCCAGCCGCACCCAGCGGCAGCCGTTGCGCACGGCCGATTCCACCAGGGTCGGCAGATTGCGGGCGTTGCGGAGCGTCACGTCCAGCACGGCATAGGTGCTGTCAACCGTATTAAGCTGCGAGTCCATCTGGTAACTGCGGCGGTACGCCGTATCCGCCTTGTAGCGGGCCGCGGCCTTGATGCCGACCTGCACGCCGTGATCGTCAAGGAACCGCCAGTTATCGTCGTTAAACCCTTTCGCGTCCGTCTCCAGCATCAGCCGCAGTTTCTTGTCGAGGTAGCCTTTCCCGGTCTTGACCAGGGAGTAGAGGACCATGCCCTCCACTATGGCCGCCGTTTCCGCGGAATTATCGGTGGCGTCCATAACGAGCCGCTTGCCGTCCCCGGGCGAATAGAGGAAGAAATCCACGGCGGCGCGCAGGCGCACGACATCCGAAGCGTCGCTGACGGCGAGGCGCAGCGTACGCATCTCCTTGCCGGCCTTGTGCTTGGGCTCGTGACCGAAATCCCCGAACCCGGGCGCCATGTAAAGGTCGTAGTAGGTCTTCTGCAGTTTGGTGTACCAGCCGACCTCCTCGTTGAGCACCTTGTTCATATTGGAGGTGTTCCGCATCATATCGTCGAGTTCCTTCGGCGTGAACTCATGCACTACGCCCCAATAGTAGCCCTCGACCGGCGAGAAGAACCCTGAGCGGTGCTCGCACTTGGAGTAGATCTCCTTGAACATGGGATAGCGGCTTATCGTCCGGATGCGGCCGAAATCTATTCCTTTCTTCAGCTCCCCCACCCGGAACCTGGGGTCCAGCGGCGGCTTGACGACGAAGTCGCACATGTACCAGTACCCGTCGTAGAACAGCGTTATCGTCTTCTTGGCCAGGTCCTCGTAGGCCGTGCCGATGGTCTTGGACTGGGTAAAGAGGAACTCATGGAAGACGGATTCGCGCTTGTTGATGCCCATCTGGTATTCCAGCGTGGTCATCAGTTCCGGCGTCATGCTGCGCAGCGCCGCGCGCAGCCGGGCTATGGCGGACTCGTCCCAAAGTTCGTAGGCCGACGGCCCGATCTCCATGCGGCGGAAGCCGAGGTCCTCCTTGAAGTACCTCATTACCTCCGGCAGGTTCTGGAAATCCTCGGCGTCGAGTATGGCGCCGACGTAAACGAGGTCCATGTGCTTGGTGCCGATGAGCCCCATCTTCATTTTGCGGATGATGGCTTCGTAGGCCGACTGGTCGCTCGCGTTGCGGAAACGCCGGTGCTTGTCGTTCTGGGCCTTGTAGCCGTCCAGGCTCAGCCGTATTTCTATCTTGTTGTCGATCAGGTACTTGATGCGCTCCTCCGTGAGAAGCGTGCCGTTGGTCTCCAGTTCGAACTCGTATTCCAGTTTGAGATTGGCGCGGACATAGGCCACTATCTGTTTAATGGTCTCGTATTCTATAAGCGGCTCGCCGCCGGTAAGGTCCACGTGGACCTTGCCGCCGAAATGCTTCTTTATATAAGGGTTGCGGTCCAGCGCGTCGAAAGCGTCCTTGAGCTGTTCGAAGCTCAGGCGCTTTGCGTCCTTCTCGTGTATCATATACCGGGAGGAGCAGTAAGTGCAGTCCATACTGCAGCGGTTGGTAATGAACACTTCTATGGACAGTGCGTTGGTCATTCCGACTTGTGTAGTGTAAGCGCTTTTCATGTCATTCAGCTCCTTTACCTTTCTGTCCGGCGCCGGGACCGCGGCGACGCGTCCTGCCGGACTTTGTCAGCGACTCCAGCCCGCTGAATATACTATCCAGCCCTCTTCGTAATTCAGCCGCGGCCCTGCCGGATCCAGGGCGCAAACGTCCGCCTTCCCCGTCAAGCTGCAGCTTGCGCCCCCTGGCGACCCCGGAAATAATTAATTTGCCGAGGCCGGCGAGCCCGCTCCTTAAAGCCGCGAGCTCCTCCCGGTTCCAATTACCGGCAGCGGCGCGCAGGCGGACCCTGGCCCCGTTCCTGGCCGCCTCCTCCACCAGGACCGGCAGCCTGGAAGTCTCTGAAGGGCGGATCTCAACTTCGGCGCGGCCCGGCCCCCCCGCGCCGGCGGGAACGCGGCGACGAGGCGGCTTAGCGGTGCGCCCGACGGAATCCAGCCGCCGGCAGGCCTCCGCCAGCACTTCCGGCGGGAGCGGTCCCGCGACGGCCGCCCGCAGATTCTCTTTAAGATGCTCCTCCGACCTGGTCCCTATGACGGCGGTATCGAGCCCGGGATGAGAAAGAGCGAAACGCAGAAGAAAAGACGTCCGGCTCTCGCCGGCGGTGCGCAGGGAGTCGAGCCTGGCCGCGGTCCAGAATTTCCAGAGGCGGTCCCGGGAGAGACCGGACGCCGGCTCTCCCTCGGCTATGCTGCTCCTGATCACGACCCCGGCCCCGGCGGCCGAGGCCGCGGCGACGGCGGCCTCACCCCGGCGATCCAGCGCCCCGTAGGGAAGCTGGAACACGTCGAAAGTCCCCCAGCCGATATACGCCGCAGCCGCCGGCAGAGAGGTGCTGATCGAAACGAACCTGACCTTACCCTGCCGGCGCGCACGTTCCATGACGTCCAGCAGTCCGCCGCGCCGCACCATCTCCGGGGCGGGATTGTGCAGCTGCCAGACGTCGATCACGTCTGTCCTGAGACGGCGGAGGCTGTTCTCTATGTTGAGCAGCAGGCGCTCCCGTGTCCAGATATGACCACGTCCCCACCCCCGGTCCGGACAGCCGCATTTAGTCGCCAGCACGTACTCGCGCCGGCGGCGGGAGAGGATGCGGCCGATCGTCTCCTCGCTGCGGCCGTAATCGGGCGACGTGTCGATATAGTTGACGCCGGCGTCCAGCAGGCGGTTAAGGAGACGCTCCACGCGAGCGTCGTCCGGGCTGGCGCCGCTCAGGACCCCCGAGCCGTAGCCCAGCACCGATACTTTCCGACCTGTTTTTCCGAGTTCTCTTTTTTCCATCTCAGACGCGCACCCGGCGCGGAGCGGGCTTAAAAAAAGACCGCCGAATGCGTTCCGCAATGCATTACAGCAGCCTGTACGTTAATAATACAATAAAATGGAGTGCCTAGCGAGAACATCGCCCCTGGGCCAGCATAGAAACGAACCCCCTCCTTCGGATCCGCGCGGCAGCGGCCATGAAATAAGCCGCCATCCAAACGGAGTCCGGGTCGCCGTACTCCAGGAAAAGCCGTTTAACATCTCCCGGGGCCCGCAAAAAGAAGTCGACACGGGAGCGCAAGGAAGCCGGCGGCTGACCCCCGCAGCGTATCTTCATAAAATCCATGCGGACCGGCGCTTTATACTTAGGCGGGTGGGCCAGATCTCCGAAGCCGGGTTCCTTACGCAGGCGGCCGAAGATATCCATAAGCAGAGCCAGGGGGGCCGCCTCCTCCCTGAAGACCCGGTTCACCGCGGCCGCGTTATCGAGCATAGCCCGCAGGGAGGCTCCCCGCGCCCCCCGCGACACTCCGGCGGCGTATTTTTCCGAAGGCGGGACCGGGCCGGAGCCGTACCTGGAGTTCAGTCTCCTGACCAGGGCCGACAACCGGGCCAGGCGCGATGGATGGGGACCGCGGCCTGCGTCCCCTGCGGCGAAGCGCGGCGACAGAGGAAAGGAGACCAGGTCGGAAAGATAAAAGCGTCCGTCGGGCAGGAGCGCAAGAGCGCGGCCGGGCTCCTCGTCCGGCGGAGCGCCGCCGAAACCGCTGAACAGGAAGGCGGCCGGAACGCCGCGCGAGGACAGCACCGCGGGAGCGGCGGACCGCAATTCCCCGAGGACTTTTCGCAGGCGGCTCAGCGCCGCGGGGCTCCAGTACTCCGCCGCGTCCAGAGCTATCTCCAGCTGCTTGAACCCGGCCGCTTCCCCCAGGCGGGCGGCCGCCTCCGGAAGACGCGTTATGGAACGCGAGTCCATGAGCGCGGCGGCGTGTATCCGCCGGGAAAGACTCTTATCCGACAATGCCGCCGCCAGCGGGGCCGGTAATTTCAAGTTCCCGGCGCGGCCTCCGCGCAGATCGAAGCGGGCGCAGATCTCGCATCCGGCCGCGGCCAGCCGGCGCACGGCCCCTGGGGTAAGCATGTCCGCGCCGGAGACGACTTCGGTTTCCGCGCCCGGCGCGGTCTCGCGCACCGCGGCCAGCAGGCGCAGCAGCAGGCCGATATCCTCCAGGTGCTCCCCTCCGATGAAAGCGACTTTGTACCTGCCCCCTCCGCTCGGCGCCGGGCGCCCGACGAGGCGCAAAGCCCGGCGGAGAAGTTCCGGGGTTATAACGGCGCCGCCGGTCATTACCTCCAGCAGGAATCCTGCGCTCAGACGGCCTCCAGTGAAACGGAAAGTTTTATCCCGAGAAGACCGGCTTTGGCCAGAGCGTAAGCGGATAGATCGGCGGCGGCGCGCAGGGCGTCCCCGTCGCGGACGAGCGCCTCTAGCGTCAGCGACTTTGGCGTGCCCGCGGAGCAGAGAAAAAAGTCCAGGCGGGCGCGCGGACCGGATAGGCCCCCGCCGGCCAGCCGCAGGCGGTAAACGTTCGCGGGTTTATCCGCGGCATACCTGGGACTATGGACCAGGTCGCCGAATCCCGGCTCCGTGGAAAGCCTCTCTCCCGTCTCCTGCAGCCGGAGATATCCCGACATATCCTCCCGGAAGATCCGGTTGACCCTGGCGGTGTCCGCCATCTCTTTTGCCAACCGGGCTTCCCCAAGGCCCCGGGCCAGGCCCCAATAGTAGCGTTCGACAGGCGCGCGCAGGCCCGACATATGAGCGCAATCGCGCGTTATTGCGCGGAACATCGGCAGCGAGACGATCCTGTCCAGCCTCCGCATGTCTATACCGTTCTTCAGGTCCCCGACGCTGAGTTCCGGCCCGCCCGGCGGTATCAGGGCGAAGTCGCAAGGGTAGAATCGGCCGTCGAAGGCGAGGGAGACGGCCTGGCCGATGATCCCGCGGAAATCCGCGGCGCCGGAAAGGCCGAACAGGAACCGGGGGGGCGGACACCCTCCGAGCGCTTCCAGCGGCCTGGACCTGAAAATCCGGAACGCGGCCCTCAGTCCCCGCAGCGCCCGGGCGTCCCACCCGCTGTAGGTCTCGAGACCGAGGACCACGGTCCCCACTCCCAGCCGGCGGAAAAATTTAAGCGACCTGGGCAGAAGACCTACGGTCCCGGGGGTCGTCACGGACCAGACGCAAAGACCTCCTCCTTCCCGCAACTCAGGAGGAAGGCGTTTCAAGGCGCGGACCACGGCGCCGAATGAGCCGCGGCCGCCGCGGAAGAAGCGATGCCTGTCGTGCGCCTCCCGGCATCCGTCCAGGCTGACGAAGATCCTGACGCCGTTGGCGGCCAGGAATCCGGCCTTCTCCCGGTCCAGAAGCACCCCGTTAGTATCAAGACGCATCCGTAATTCCGGGTATGCCTTCCTGACATAACTCACCGTTTCCTTAAGGAGTGGAAATTCAAGCAGGGGCTCGTTCCCCGTGAAAGAGATCAAGCCTTCGCCTTTCATCCCGTTCGCGCGAAGGGCCTCGCGGTAAAGGTCTACGGCCCGCCGCAGTTCACCGGGGGAGAACGCGCGCCGTTCCTTCCCGTGCAGCAGGAAAGAGGAGGAGCAGTAGCCGCAGTCCAGGTTGCAGCGGTTGGATAACACCAGCTCCAGCAGGAACGGCGGGCGGCGGCCAGCCCCTCTGGGCCCGCGGGTCCGCGCCGACGTTACAAGTTCTTTCTTCATTCCCGGCCGCTCCTTCCCGCCCCCCGGGGGGGCGGAATCCGCTGTTCAAATTATATTAAAAGACGGGAGGGAAGGGGCGCTGAAAAGTGTTAAAATCATTATCACCGGTCCCGCCGGGGCCCGGCCCGAAGGATGAAACAAAAGACCTCCAAAAAACGACCTCTTCCCCCGCCGCGCCGGAACGCGGCGGGAAAGGAACTGTACTCCCTCGTTTCCGGACTATCCTCGCGCGCCGTCGACGCCCTGCCCGAAATGACCGATTTCTTTTTCTCCGCGCGCCGGCCCGCCCCGGGCCGCCGCTGGGGCGCCCGGGGAACCCTGCCGGCCGGGGCGGAGGCCCTCCGGCGGATATTTTCCCTTTACAAGCCCCTCAACGCCTCCCCCGGGTTCGGATACCTGGACCGACCGCCGAAGTTCGTCTCCCGGTCTGGAGCGCGCGCGCTAAGGACCGCGGCAGGTTGCGGGCCGGCGGAAGCGCGGGCGGCGGCGGACCTCCTTCTCTGCGCCCCATATGCCCGCTTTACGCCCGCGCTGGAGTACGCGACAGGGAGATACGCGGCGGCCCTGGCCCTCTACTCGCTGCTGCGATCCGCGAGTCTGGGCCGGCGCGTCAGGGTGACCCTGACGGGGGCCGGGCAATGAAAACGCGGTCCTATCCGAGGCTGGACTTCGAGGTCTTCCTCACCAATCGCTGCAACCTGGCCTGTTCCTACTGTTCATCCCGCCACTTGAGGTCCGAGAAACAGGCCCGCAGCCTGAACTTCCGATCGCTGCGCAGGTTCGTGGACCTGGTCGCGCGGGATCCGCGGGTGCGCCCCAGGTTTCCCGGCACCGCGAAGATACTCTTCTCCGGCGGTGAACCTCTCCTGGAATTCGGGGTGATGAAGCGTATTATCGGATATATCCGGCGCAGGAAACTGGGCTTCAAAATCTCCGTGATGACGAACGGCACCCTGCTTACGCCCGAACGCCTCGACTATCTTCTGAAGAACGAAGTCAACGTGGGGATCAGCCTCGACGGATTCCGGGCCGTGAACGATCGCCACCGCCGATTCCCGTGCGGAAGCCGCCGCTCCGCCTTCGCCGCGGTCATGAAGGGCCTGGGACGCCGCTTTCCCGAAAGCAGGCATCTTTCCCGCTGCCGCCTGATGGCCACGCTCACCCCGCAGACCATAGGCGAACTGCCCGAGGTCGTGGATTATTTCAGACTTTCGCTGGGCATGAAGAAAATAAGCGTCGAGTTGGAGGCGTACGAACCCTGGAACAGGGCCGGCGTCGCGGCCTTCCGCCGGGCCCTGCGCCGCATGATAGCCGGTTTCCGCGCGGCGCTCCTGCCGGGAACGGACCCCGCGCTGGCGGAGAACGCCTTCGCGGAATTCCCCTTTCTGCAGAACAAGCACTTTCCCGACGACGAGCGGGATGGCCGCGGGACCCTGCAGCTGGCGCTTCTTTACGACGGTAAATTTTATCCCTCCCCGGACCTGGCGGCGGGCCCGGCGGCGCTGGCCGCTGATTACTGCGTCGGCGACGTGGAGCGCGGGTTCGACCTGCGGGCGCTGAAGCGCCTTACGGCCCCGATCGTCCGCGACATATCGGGGCGCTGCAAGAACCCGATCGGCCCGAGATCGCCGTTCGAAGGCTATTGCTGGGCGGCGGCCACGGGACTTTCCGGCCGGGAGACCGACCGCCTGCTGCGCGGCACCTCCGAACTTAACCGCGTGTTCCTGGAAGAGACCGAAGGCTGGCTGCGCGCCTTCCGCCTTTACCGGAAGACGACCCTGGTCCCCGGCTTCGGCGACCTTTGCCACGGCCCCAGGCGCAGAGCGGCTGGTCCCGTAGGCCGTTTCCGCCTGGCCGCCGGCGGGAAGCCGGACTTCGTCGCTCTGCGACGGTCCGCCGACTTTTCACTGTATTCCCCAGGCCGGGCCGGCACGCTGCGCCTTGACGCGGACAGGCCCGGGGCAGCCGCCGCGGGACTGCAAGGCCCTCTCGGAACGGCGCTCTATTCGATAATAAAGGCGGGGCGGCTGGGACGCGGGATCCGGGTAGAGATAGAATGCGGCGGCGGAGGCGGCGCATGAGCCGCGGATCGGCGCAGTTCTTCCTTCGCAGACTGAAACGGGACATATTGCGCCCGGACGGAGGCGCTCTCCTGCACGCCTGCGCCCTGGTCATCGCCGGCCGGGCACACGTCTTCATCGGCGGACCGCGCGCCGGCAAATCCACTCTCGCCGCGCTGGCCGCTGGATCGGACGCGGCGGAAGCCCTGGACGATGAGACCATACCGGTCTCTCTCAGCAGGGGAAGACTTATCGTGATGCCTCCGCCGCGCGCCGGCGGCCGCGCTCTCCCGGTGGCCGGACTTTATTCCCTGCGCCTGGCCGCGGCCCCGGCGCTGGAAGCGGAGGACCGGGCCGACTTCAAACGGAGCCTCGGTGAATGCTGCGTCAACTTCCCGGCGGAACCGGGCCGCTCACGCCGCCTGCTCAAGACCTTAGAGGCGGCCGCCGCGCTCCACAGGGGCAGGCTCGCCTTCCCGGCGGGCGATATTTCCGTTCTGCGTCTGTTAAAATGAAAAAGATGACACATCCCGTCACGCGGCCGGCTTTCGAGGTCGAGGTCTTCCTGACAAACCGCTGCAACCTGGCCTGTTCCTACTGCTCATCGCGTCACCTGCGCGACGACAGCGGGGCCAGGAAGCTTACGATGAGCCAACTCAGGCGTTTCGTGGATATACTGGCCACGGACCGGACGATAAAGAGGGAGTTCGCCGGCCCGGTGCGCATAGAGTTCGCCGGCGGAGAACCGCTGATGGAATTCGAGAACCTAATCGGCACGGTGGAGTATATACGGAGCCGGCGCCTGGACTTCGAGGTAGCCATAGCGACGAACGGTACGCTGCTCACGCCCGAACGGGCGGACCGGCTGGTCCGGGCGGGCGTGGACATACGCGTCAGCCTCGACGGGCTCAAGTCCGTCAACGACAGGCATCGCCGGTTCGCGCACGATCCCCGCAAGTCGGTCTTCGATGCCGTTATGAAGAACCTCCGTTCCTGTTTCCCCACCGACCGGCACCGGGCCTATTGCAATATCTCTCCCACGCTGGACCCGGGGACGATCTCGACCCTGCCGGATGTCATACGCTTTTTCCGGGGGTCCATCGGAGTGAAAAAACTGCGCATAGGCCTGGAGGCGTTCGGCGAATGGGACCGGGCCGGGTTATCCCGGCTGCGCCTGGCGCTGAGAAGGTCCGTCGCCGACTTTCTCGCCCAACTCGGGCCCGGCGGGGATCCCGCCGAGGCGGAAACGGCTTTCTCCGATTTTCCCATACGTCAGGATATCCGCTGCTACCGCGAAGGACCCGAGCGGCCGACGGTAACGCTGGCTTTGCTCTACGACGGCCATTTCTATCCGTCGCCGGACTTCGTTGTGGCGCCTCCGCCTCCGGAGAAGAAATACCGCGTCGGCGACCTCGAGCGCGGAATAGATTTCGGCAGGGTCGACCGGGCCTTCGCGCCGATGCTGCGCGCCATCGACCGGAAGTGCGCGTTCAGGTCAGGCCCCCGCTCGCCGGTGGAAGGCTATTACTGGGGGCTCGTCAACGATTACGCCCCGGAACGGATAGACAGGATACTGGAGAGCACTTCCGAAGTTAACAGGATATTCGGGGAAGAAGCGGGCGGTTTCCTTCTCCTCCACAGGATTTACTCCCGGCTTATGAAGGAACCGGGATTCGGGGACCTGGCCCACGCGCCGAAACACGCGGCTCCGCAGGAGGCTCGAGCCCTGGGCCTGATCGCCGGCGAAGGCCTCTCCCTGGCGCGCCTGCGCCGCGCGGCGGACCTCGCCCTCTATTCCCCGGGGCGCGGCAAGAGGTTCTCGCTCCCCGCGGCTTTATTCGCCGGCGAAGGCGGGACGGGCGCCCTGGCGGTTTACCTTATGATGAAATCCGCGTGGCTGGGAAAGCGGCTGCGCATAGAGGCCGAGGCGCCGAAGGAACCGATATGAGAAAGGGACGACCCGCCAAGCCCGCGCCCATGCTGGACCTGGAAATAATAATGACCAACCGCTGCAACCAGGCCTGCTCCTACTGCTACACCCGGCATCTGCGCGGCGGCGCTGACGACAGGACGCTGACCTTTCCCCAGCTTAAGAGGTTCGTGGACCTGGTATCGAAGGACCCGAAGGTACGCCGCACTTTCACCGGGCCGGTCAAACTGGAGTTCTCCGGCGGCGAGCCGCTGCTCGAGTTCGACCTGGTGAAAAGGACGATAGACTACATACGCTCCGAGGGACTCGATTTCGAACTGGCGGTAGCGACGAACGGCACCCTCCTGACAAAGGAGCGGGCGGACTACTTCTTCCGGAACGGCGTCCTCGCCAGGGTCAGCTTGGACGGGACGAAGCCGGTCAACGACCTGCACCGCAAGTTCGCGGGCAAGAAGGCCGGCTCCGTGTTCGAAGCGGTCACCGCCAACATCCGGCGCGGCTATCCCGGACCGGAACGGATGGACCGTTGCTGCATCACGCCCACGCTTACGCCGGAGACAGTGGACGCGCTGCCGGAGATAGTCGATTTTTTCAGGCATGACCTCGGGGCCAGGACGATTCCGGTGGGCCTGGAGGCGTACGGGATATGGGAGAGGGCCGACGTCGAACGATTCAGGGCGGCACTGCGCCGCATGATAGACGGGTTCCTCGAAGCGCTGAAACCCGGCTCGGATGTGAAGCGCACCGAAGCCGCTTTCGCGGAATTCCCGATACGCCGGGAACTAAAATCGGAAGACGAGGGCAGGGAATATACCTCGGGAACGCTCGCTCTCCACTACGACGGTTTTTTCTACCCTTCGCCGGATTTCGTCACCGCGCCGCCGCCGATAGATCCGAAGTACCGCATTGGGGACCTGGAAAACGGCATAGATCTCGACCGCCTGGAGGCCATACTCTCGCCGATGCTGGACGAGGTTTCGCGCAAGTGCGCTTACCGCTCGGGGCCGCGCAACCCGGTTGAGGGATACTACTGGGGGATAGCGAACGGTTACCCGGAGAAAAAAATAGACCGTATCCTCGAGAGCACTTCCGAACTGAACCGGGCTTTCCAGGAGGAGACCAGCTATTATCTATCCCTCTTCACGATATACAAGCGCCTCTATACCACGCCCGGGTTCGGGGATTTCATCCACCCTCCGCGGTACAGGGGAGACAAGGAGATACGCCGCTTCCGCCTGAAGCCGGAGCCAGGGACTTCCGTGGTCAGGCTGCGGGAATATCTGGATCTATTCCTCTACTCCCCGGGCAATAACAAGGAACTCTCCCTGGAGCTCCCGACCGCGGGAACGGCCGGGCGCGAACTCGCGGAAGGGCTCTCCCTCTACGCCCTGATGAAAGCCTGTTATCTCGGCAAGAACCTGAGGCTGACGCGGGGCTGCGGGCTGCCCGGATACTTAGCCTAACACGATATCCCCGCAGGGATACGGCACCCGGGAACCTGATCCCCCTCAGTCGCGCCTGTTGCCGCCCCTTAAAGCGTTCACCATCCTGCCGGCGAACGTCCTGGCCCCGGCGAAGCCGAGGAAGGGCTCATCGTTGACGCAGTGGTGTCCGTAGGAAGGAAAGCCGAGCTCGACGAACGGCAGCCCGGGGGCGAACCCCTCGGTAGCCGCGAAAGAATTACCCACAAGCAGATGAGGCTTGCCGTAGCCCGTCAGCGCGGCGACCGCGCCGGCCGCTTCGGCGGTGTCGGGACATACCAGCACGGTCCCGCCGCTCTTCACGGGTATTTTTTTTCTCGCCCGGGAATCCAGCACCACCGCCGGCACCCTGATCCGGAATTCCGCGGCCAGTCCGGCGAAAGCGGCGAAGAGATGCGGATCGCCGGCGAAGACGGCGTTGCGGTGGGCGAGGACGTCCAGGACCGGCGCCAGCTCCCTTGCGGCCAGGCACTCCTCGCGCAAGACCGGGGGAGGCAGTTTCCTCCCGAGTCCGGCGGCGCGGCGCACCGCGGCCAGCCAGGACGAAGTACCCTTTAGCCCCATCGGCAGGCCGGTCTCCAGCAGGGCGGCTCCGGACCGGGCGGCCAAGCGGGCGGCGGACCTTCTTGCGTAGGGCAGCGAGACGATCAGGTCCGCTTCCAGAGAACGCGCCAGTTCCCGGAAAGATCCGCCCGAAGGGAAGACGGAGATCAGTTCCAGTCCGGCAAGGTCCAGCAGGCGCCGAAGCTCGGCGATATTGGCCGTATGGTCCCGCTCGCCGCGGTCGAAAAGATATCCGGCGAGGGCAACGCGCGGCCGCTTCGCCGCGCGCTTCCGCCCGGAGCGCGGGGCCGGCAGCAGTCCGGCCAGAGACTCCAGCGCCAGGTCGTAACCGTCCAGCCAATCCGCCTCCAAAGAGAGCGCGGGGACTTCCGCCACGGGCGCGCCCTTCCTCACGCCGGCGGCTATCCCCTCGTAATCCGCCCCCGCCAGTTTGAAGAAGGGCAGGCCGGTGAGCAGGACCGCGGAGAAGCCGCCTCCGGAGGCGACCTCCGACAGCAGCGCCGACAGTTTCCTCTCATGGTTGGCGTCCTGGGGCAAAGGCCCCGTCATGGTACAGACTATCCTGTGGGAGCCTTCCGGCGACAGCAGCGTGGACCGCAGATCGTGGTTGCCGGCTATGAAGTCGGCCTTGGGCATGACGCAGTCTCCGCCGTCCACGACCAGGCCGACGTCGTTCACGGCGTTCACCGCCAGGTAGACGCCCAGTTGGTAAGGCATATTGAAAGACTTGGTGAAGCGCTCAGCGCGCGATGTAGCGTTCATTGAAATCCCAGTCGCAAAGTTCCAGAAGCCGGCGCCAGGTCTCCAGCGCGCCGTCGAAGCCCGGTTCGAATATGCCCGCGGAGAAGGGGGTTTTACCGGCCGCCGCGACCCGCCCGTCGGAGCGGACGTCGGAGTAGACCAGCCGCACGGCGCGGTCGGCCCTGAGCAGTCGGCGCAGGCCGGCCGGGGAAGAGAAAAGAACGGGCGGCGCGAACCTGAGCCCGGGAAGAGCGGCCTTAAGCCCGGCCGCCGCGGCCCGCCTCTCGCCTTCAGAGGCGGCCAGAACGAAGAATCGCGGAACGAACCCGCCCTCGGACAGGACGGCGGGGACCGGGACTCTTTTGAAAGCCGCCCCGCCGGCAAGCCGCCCGGTCTCTCCGGCGGGCAGCACGAAAGCGGCGGCTTTTCCGGCGGACAGGCGCCGCAGCCGGGCCGCCTCGGCCAGCTGCTCGCCCGAAGGCGCCGTATCCGCCTCCCCGCGGCCCAGGGCCGCGGCTATCGCCGCCAGCCAGGCCGAGGTCCCGGCCAGGCCGTACGGGGCCGGCGGCAGCAGCCAGCGCAGACCCGCCTGATCCAGGGCGCTCTGCAGCACCGGGTCGGGGGCCGAGAGGACCTGCAGCCCGGCGGCCGCAGAACCGGCGTAAAAATCCTCCCCCGGTTCCTCGGCGGATATCCCCCTGTCGTTCAGCAGCGCGCGCAACGCCGGCGGGCATTCCCCGTAATAGACCAGATTAACGTCCCGCGCGGGTTTGCGGGAGGCGCGCCGGAATTTCCCGGCCATGAACCCGGCGCGGCGCGCGGCCTTCTCGGGCGAATACTTGCCGAGGGAACAGTAGCGCTCCAGCGACAGCGAGACACCGGTCTCCTCGCGAACGCGGCGCGCGACGGCTTCGGCATCGCTGGCCAGCAGCAGGGGAGAGCACCCGACGTAGAATTCGGCCAGTCCGCCCGGTCCGGCCTGCGCGGCAGCGGCCCTCATGGCCGACAGCATCTTGTCGTCGTCGCCGAAGATCGCCTCGGCGGCGCGCAGGTCGGTGGAGGGCTCCCTCTCGTCCGACCTGGGCAGTACCGGGCCGGGCATATCGGCGCCGCCGGGCCGGACACAGGCGTTCTCGCTGAAAGCGCCCAACGCCCCTCCCTCGCAGATGCAGAAGCGGCACTCATTATCGCCGTGCATTGCCATGACCGAATCCGGCGGCGCCAGCGAGTCCACCTCGCTGCCGGCGAAGATGAAGCGCGGCCATCTGCCGAAACCGAGATGCTGCCTGGCCCCGGCAGGCGCGCCGGGGATCTGTGAAGCGGCCGCGCCCGGCGCCGCGGCGAAAACAGCGGAAACTTCCTCGAAAGTGAGACCGGAGAGCCGGGAAGCGGATTCCAACAGTTCCCCGCCGGCGGCCTCCGAGTCCGGGCCCGCGGAAGGATGGAAGCAGACGGTCCAGTCCGAAAAGCCGGGAGCCCCGCCCCTGGAAGATACCGCCGGGGCCATGACCGTCCTTAAGACGCCGCGGGACGAGCGCCAGTCCAAAAGCAGCTGACCTCCTTCCATCCCGGCCAGCCGGAACCCGGCCGACTCTATCAGCGCCTCCGGTCGGGGAGCGGACCCGCGCCGCCTGGAACTCTTTCCGGCCGCCGGCCCGGAGGCCGCCCCGCCTTTCATGAACGAATAAAAACCGGACTCCGTGAGGGCTCGCGCGGGCGCGGCGGGCCGGCCGGCCGCCTTTATGGCGGAACACAGGAGCACGATCCTTCGCGCGAAATCGCTCTTGGGATCGGCGAGGACGGCGGGACGGTGAGTGCGCTCCGCCGCGGCCACCGCCGGATCGCGCAGCGTCACTCCGAGCACGCGGGTCCCGACGGCTTCGGCGAAGGACTCCGCGGCGCGGACCCCTTCCGGCCGCAGAGCGTTGACGGCCAGCCCGGCCAGGTAAACGCCGTTGCGGGAATAGTTCTCTATCATCTTTATCAGGCGGTTGGCGGCGTAGAGCGACAGCATGGTCTCGGAGGTGACTATTACGACTTTCCTGGCGAAGCCCCGCCGCAGGGGGGCGGCGAAACCGCCGCAGACGACGTCTCCCAGCACGTCGAAGACGGACGCGCCGTAGCCTCCTTTCTCCAGGAGGCCCTCGTCCCTGATGGCGTCGAGCATCGAGCCTATTCCCAGCCCGGCGCAGCCGACCCCGGGTTCCGGGCCGCCCGCCTCCACGCAGTGCACCCCGGCGACCGGGGATTCGAACACGCTGTCGCGCAGTCTCCCGCCGCCCTCGCCGCCGGCCTTATCCGCGTAGGGAGAGATATGCCGGCCCATCAGGGCCAGCGTCGAGTCCATCTTGGGATCGCAGCCGATATGCAGAACCTTGCGTCCGCCCCGCGCCAGCACGACCGTCACGTTCGAGGCGATCGTACTCTTGCCGACCCCCCCCTTTCCGAAGAATACTATGCTTTCCATGACGCTCCCGGCGCCGGCCTGATGCCGACCCGCACCCCGTGCTCGCCCAGGTATTTCCAGCGCCCCTCGTCCAGGATCCCGGGCGGCGCTTCCAGGCGGACCTGCAGCCGCTTGTCGAGTGACCGGGCTTTCATCAGCGAGTAGAGAACCATGCCCTCCAGCGCGTCCAGGGCGCCTTTACTTCCGTCTACGGCCTCCAGCGTCAGCCGTTTCCGCCCGCCGGGAGAGTAGAGCATATGATCCGCGGCGGCCCGCAGGCGGGCGAGCACGGACGCTTCGGAGACCCGCAGGCGCAGGCCGGAGGCCTCCCCGGCGGCCCTGTACTTAGGTTCATGGGCGAAGTCGCCGAACTCGGCGTCCGATTTGAGCAGCAGCAGTATTTTTTGGATACGCCAGTAGGGGCCGAAGGCCCTGTCGAAAACCCGGTTGACTTCCACGGCGTTGCGCAGCATCGCGGCGGGATCGACGCCCCGGTTGGCGGCGTGGAAATACCTGCTGACCGGCCAGATCACTCCCACGTTCTCCCCGTAACGGCGTATGACCGGGAAGGCCTCCGAATATATCCGGCGGATCCGGGAGAAATCTATGCCCGACCGGGGTGTTCCTATCCGGTACTTCTCCTCCCCGGACATGCCGAAAACGGCTTCGCCGGGATAGAAGTAGCCGTCGAACATCAGCGTGACCTCCCGGCAGAACACGTCGAAATAGTCGGAAAGCAGCCGCTGGCTTTCCAGCCGGTAACTGGCCACGAAAGAGAAGCAGATGAGGTCGTCGAGACTGCCGCGCTCTACGATGTCCCGGAAGTGGCGCTCCTTTATCCCGGCGAGCGCCTTCTCCAGCCTGCGCATTCCGGCCGGTGTCCACATCTCGTATTCGTCGAAACCCAGCGCCACCTGCCTGAAACCGAGTTCCTCGAAGAAACGGAGCGTACGGGGAAGAGAGGCCACGGTCTCGGAAGTGATCACCGTGGAAACGCAGAAGTTCCCCGAGCGGCGCATTGCCGCCGGCAGCCGGCGCAGGTTGCGCAGGACCGTGTCGAAAACGGAGCGGCCCGGACCGTCGCCGAAGACCCGGTGCCGGTCGTGCTCCTCCCGGCAGCCGTCGAGACTGATGACCAAAAAAACGTCGTTGGCGAAAAAGAAATCCGCCTTCTCCCTGTCGAGCAGCGTGGCGTTGGTCACCACCTTGATCTCGAAGCCCGGATATCTGCGCCGGATATACAGGATGAGGCGCCTGAGCGTCGGGAATTCCAGCAGCGGTTCGCCGCCGGTGATG